>JBDTVN010000133.1:0-4343 GCA_040007155.1 Chloroflexota bacterium | reverse complement strand
TGGCGATCTTTGCATTGCAGGCCGGGCTGCTGAACGTCGTGGCGGCCGCGCTGGTGGGGTCAGTGCTGGGCAACGCCTTGTTCGTGCTGGGCCTCGCACTGGTGGTCGGCGGCCTACGTCACGGCGAGCTCAAGTTCTCGAAGGCGAACAACCGGCTGTACGCGACCATCCTGCTGTTGGGCGTCGCAGCTCTGATCATTCCCTTCCTGGCGGTGCAGGTGGGCGAGCCGGACTTTGGCCACGCCAACGAGCTGTCGGCCGTCGTCGCGGTAACGCTGCTCGTCCTTTTCGCAGTCTCGATTCCGATATCGCTGCGACTCACCCAGGCCGGCCCAGGGGCGCGGCCGGAAGTCGACGAGGGCGAGGCTCTGGAGGCAGAGCGCCGCGAAGCGCTATGGCCGACGGTGTTAGCGCTCGCGGTTTCCGCCGGATCGGCGGCCCTTGTTGCGGACTGGTTCGTCGAAGCCTTGCGACCGGCCATGGCATCTATTGGCATGAGCGAAGCCTTTGCCGGATTGATCGTGATTGCGCTGGCCGGCAATGCCGTCGAGAACCTGTCCGCCGTTCGTGCCGCGGCGCAGAATCGTGCCGACCTGTCGCTGTCACTGGTATTGAACTCGGCGCTTCAGGTCGTGCTCTTCCTCGCGCCGATAATCGTCCTGCTGAGCTTTTTCGTTGCTCCGGTACCGCTGACGCTGGTATTCACGCCGCTGCTGCTAGGCGCCCTCGCAGTGGCCGCGATCTTGGTCTTCGCGATCGTTCTCGATGGGGAAGCGAATGCCTTGGAGGGAGCGATGCTCTTGGGGCTGTACGTGATCATCGGCGCCGCAGTCTGGTGGGGGCCGCCAATCAGCGTCTAGCCGCCGCGTCTAAATAGTCGGTTCGAACCTGTAACGGTCGCGGTCGGCGACGAAGCGGCCGACCGGCTGACGCGGCTCATGCGACAGGACGACCGTCCAGCCCTCCTCCGTCGCCTGGCGGAAGAGCGACGCCTTGACCTCGACGCTCGTCAATGGGAAGTCGTCGAACGACGGCACCCAGCGCGGATTGGCGCTCCACGGGCGCATGCACAGGTCCCCGAAAAAGCCGACCGTCCGGTCTGTGCCGCGAACCACCACTGCCTGGTGGCCGCCCGAGTGACCACCGGTGCGGACTACCGACACTCCCGGTAGAACTTCCTCGTCGCCCTGGGCCGATCCAGCGCGCCCCCACTGCTCGACCAGGCGCAGATCCGGTTGCTCGTAGGAAGCGATGAGTCTTGGGTTCGTGCCCAGCGCGAACTCCCACTCGTCGGCCTGGGCCACGATCCGCGCGCGCGGGAAAGCTTGGCCGCCACTCTCGGTCAGCAGACCGCCGGCGTGGTCGAAATGAAGGTGGCTGAGTGCCACGAGGTCGACCGTGCCGGGTTCGAAGCCGGCGGCAGCGAGTGCAGGCAGGATCGGCAACCCCGTCACGCCGCGCTGCTCGCGGTGATGTTCATCCATCCGCTCGCCGATGCCCGTCTCGACCAGCACGCGCCCGCCCGGCGTCTCGATCAACAGGCAGTTGAGCGCCTGGTTAAGCGTGGAGTTGGGGTTGATCTCAGCTTCGACGAGGCGCTGCCACATCGTCCGCGGCACGGGCCCGAAGGCGGCTCCGGCATCGGTCGTGAAGGTGCCCGCCTGGACCAGCGCGATACGCGTGCCGCCGCCCAGCTCGGCACGCCAGTCGACGGTGTCGGAGATCACGCGACTGGGGTGTGTTCGCGTCGTTTCAACTGGCGCCCGGAGAGCCAAGCGAGCCCGAGGAAGGCGATGCCTTCTAGCGCTCCGAGGAGCCAGAACGTACCGCCACGAAACGCGGTAAAGGCAGTAACGCCGAATACGACTCCGGCTAGGCCCTGAACGACTTCAATGAAGAGGCGACGCTGAACTGTCTGGGTGGTCGCCGGGCGCACCCGATACAGCAGCCTGACTAGCAGGTTCTGGAGCAGGGACAGAAACAGGACAACGATCAAGACGATCCCAAGGCCGGCGACGTAATCAACCATGCTTGGGGCCGCCCTTGAGCTTGGGTCGGCTGCCCTCGAAATCCTTGTAAAACTGGCTCGCCGTCGGCGTGGACTGGCCCTGATATTTCGAGCCCAACTCACGCGAGCCGTACGGTCGCTCGACCGCACTGGACATCTGATAGAACGAGATCTGGCCGATCTTCATGCCGCGGTAGAGCGCGATCGGCAGGTTGGCGACATCGGACAGCTCGAGGGTGAGGTTGCCCTTCCAGCCGGGGTCGACATAGCCGGCGGTCGAGTGAATCAGCAGACCAAGTCGGCCAAGGCTCGACTTGCCTTCGATGCGCCCTACCAGGTCGTTCGGCAGCTCGACCCACTCGAGCGTCTGGCCCAGGACGAATTCGCCCGGGTGGAGGATGAATGGCTCGTCGTCCTCGATCTTGACCAGATCGGTCAGGTCGGGCTGAGGCGCACGGACGTCGATGAACGGATAGCGGTTGTTCCTGAACACGCGGAACTCGGCGTCGAGGTGGAGATCGACGCTCGACGGCTGAAGACAGCTGGCGTCGTACGGATCGATGCGAATGCGGCCCGCCTGCATGGCGGCCCGAATGTCGCGGTCGGACAGGACGGACACCCGCGGATTATCAACTACGATCCCCGGTCCATGACGCCTCCTTACAGCAGGGCCCGTATTGCGCTTCGCGGCTTCCTCATCGCGCTCGCGGTTGCAGCGGTGATCGGTGCCGTGGTCTTCGCGTCCGTGATCCTGATCAGCGCCAAGGTGGACGACGCGCTGCTGGCGGCGGCGTATGTCGGGGGCGGCTACCTGGCACTCAACCTGATCATCCTGGGGGCTGGGCTTCTCGTCAGGGCGTCAGACAGCTGGGCAGTCGGAGCCGCATTGGCGACTCCGGTGATCCTGGCCGCGATTGGTTTCGGCTACGCGGCCTATCGCTCGATTCCGAACTACTAGCGCTTGGGGAAGCGCTTGCCTCCGGCGCCGCCGCCGCCCGTGGGGCCGGCATTCGGTTCCGTATCGCGCTCGGCGAGGAGCGAGTCGACTTCTTTGCGCAGGTCCTCGAGGCCCTCGTAGGACTCGTACACACTGGCGAAGCGGATGTAGGCGATCTGGTCGATCTCGCGCAGCTTGGCCATGGCCATCTCACCGATGAGCCGCGACGGGACCTCGGACGAGCCGCGCGACCGCAGGGCGGCCTCGATCTCCTCAGCCGCTTTTTGAGCGGCGTCGTCTGCCACAGGCCGCCGAGTGAGCGCCTTGGCCAGACCCGACGCGAGCTTGTCGCGGTCGAATTCCTGCCGGCCGCCCTCGCTCTTAACGACCGTCAGGCGGGCCGACTCGACCCGCTCGTAGGTCGTAAAACGAGTCGCGCACACATTGCACTCGCGGCGGCGGCGGATAGCGGCATCGTCGATGTCGCGTGAATCGACGACGCGGGTGTCGCGTTCCCCGCAGTTAGGGCAGCGCACGGATGGCATTACCTCGCTGGTAACCACTACCGGTAGTGGCTTGCCAACAGGTTACCACTAGATAACGGTCACATCCAGCAACCGTAGCCCCTCAATCTCGGGCCGATCCTAACGCTTGTTAGGTTGCGGCCGCAGTCGCTGCCCGCACCAGGATGATCGGCGTCAGCTCCTCGTCCTGGCCCATTGGGTTGTCGAGCAGGATGAGCCGCGCAAGGCGGGCGTCGACGGGGAGCTTCTGGCTCAGAGAAATGATCTTCACGTCGATGTTGTTGCCATCGATGATCGAGGTCGGGATGCCCTGCTGATCCTCGATCCGCTGACCGACACCATTCGGGTCCCTGGGCGGCAGGATCGCGTACTCGTTGTAGGGCCACATCGCGCGTGGGTTGAAGCCGTCGATCTCGCTCACGCGGCCGGCGATCCGCCAGAAAACGCCGTGAATGCCAATGACTCGAGTGATGCCACCGACCACGAGAGCGGTCAGCATCCGCGGATAGCCAGCCATGTCGATGGCCGCCTGCATCTTGGCGGGATGCTCCCAGGCGATGTCCTCGGGGTACTTCTTGACGCCCTTGACGATCAGCCGCGCCAGCCAGTGCGGTTTGACGGTCGAGATGTGGCGCACGTTGTTCTGGCAGACGCTGACGACCTTTTCGGACAGGGCAATCCAGTCGCCTGGCTGGGCGAGCGGTGCCGCGTACTCCTTGACCAGCTCGCCGAGATCCTCGCCGAACTTCACCATGCGCGTGCGCACAGCGACGCGCTCGTAAGTCTTGCCCTCGACCACAACGGGCCTGAGTTGCGCGGCAGGCCCTGGCGCTGGCGCCGCGGTCGTTTCGGCCATCAGGCCGATTTGCGGGCG
>JBDTVN010000132.1:0-4421 GCA_040007155.1 Chloroflexota bacterium | reverse complement strand
ATGATGCCACGGCTGGTGCTGACGATGACGACGCCCAGGCCGCCCAAGACGCGCGGGATGTCGGTCTTGGTCGCATACACGCGCAGGCCAGGCTTGCTGACGCGCTTCAGGCCGCTGATGACCGGCACCTTGCCGACGTACTTGAGGCGGAGCTTGAGTTGCGGATGGTTGCCGTCGGCGGCATCATCGAAGCCCTCGATGAAGCCCTCATCCGACAGGATCTGGGCGATGGCGCGCTTGGTGCGCGATGCCGGCACGAGGACCTCCGAGTGCCGCGCGCCGCTGCCGTTGCGGATGCGTGTGAGCATGTCGGCGATCGGATCTGAGATGTTCATTGGTCTACCAGCTCGACTTCGTCACGCCGGGCAGCTCGCCCATCAGCGCGCGCTCGCGGAAGCAGATGCGGCACAGGGCGAAACGGCGCATGTAGCCACGCGGGCGGCCGCACACGAAGCAACGGTTGTAGGCCTGGCTCGTCTGATGCGGCTTGCGCTTCTGCTTTGCGATAAGTGACTTCTTTGCCATTGGTTCCTTTCCTGGGGAGTCTCTGCCCGTTCTGCTCGGCGTCGCTAGTAGCGTTGGGCTAGCTGGCGAATGGCATGCCGAGCAGCTGCAGCAGCCGCTTGGATTCCTCATCGCTGCGGGCGGTGGTGACGATGCTCACCTCGAGGCCGCGCAGGCGGTCGATCTTGTCGTAGTCGATCTCCGGGAACGCGAGCTGTTCGCGAAGTCCCAGAGAGTAATTGCCGCGGCCGTCGAACGACTTGCCGGGCACACCGCGAAAGTCGCGGATGCGCGGCAGGGCCAGTCGGGTCAGCCGCTCGAGGAAGTCCCACATGCGCTGGCCGCGCAGGGTGACCTTGGCGCCGATGGTGTTCCCGGTGCGGATCTTGAACTGGGCGATCGAACGTCGAGCCTTGGTCACGACCGGCTTCTGGCCGGTAATCAGGGTCAGGTCGCCGACCGCGGCGTCGAGTGCTTTGGCATTGGTCAGGACCTCGCCCAGGCCGATGTTGACGACGATCTTGGATAGGCGCGGCACATCCATGGCGTTCGGGTAGCCGAACTCCTTGAGTAGCGCCGGCGCGACCTCGTCGCGGTAGCGCAGGTGAAGTCCGTGCATCTCGCCGTTCTTGGCAAGCTGCGCGGCAGGAGCCGCCTTGCCCTTGGTGCTCGCGGCCTTCTTAGTCTCCACGACCTCTGGCTCGGCAGCCGTGGCAGCGGCCTTTGGCTCGTCTTGAGGCTCAGCCTTGGCCGTCGCCCTGGAGGCGGCCTTCGACTGCGCCTTGGGGGCGACCTTGGTAGTCGGCTTGGCCGCTGCCTTGGTTGTCGTGTCCTTGGTACTCGCGGCCTTGGCCGGCGCCTTCGCGGCGGTCTTGGTCACGGGCTTGGTATCAGCCTTGGTGTCGGCAGCTTTGGCGCTCACTTCTTGCGCGCCTCCTTGCGCTCTTCGTTGGTCAGCGTCTCGCCGCAATTGCCGCACAGTCGGACGGATCGGCCATCACCCGCCACGCCGTGCTTGACGCGAGTGGGCAGGCTGCAATGGGGGCAGATGACCATGACCTTGCTGGCCAGGATGGGCGCCGCCACTTCGAGGATGCCGCCCTGCTGAATCTTGGGCTGGCGATCGTTGCGGCCCTGCTTCTGGCGCGGCTTCGTGTGCCGCTTGGAGATATTGAGACCCTCGACGATCACGGCGAGGCCGGCCAGCGGACTGACCTTGCGCCACGTGGAGCCGTACTTGGCCGCGGTCTTCTTGAAACCCTGGGTATTGCGAACGACGTGCTCGACCGTGCCCTTCTTGCCCGCCTCGCGGCCGGTCAGAACGAGCACCTGGTCGCCGCGTCGGATATCAGGCACGCGCATCGAGCGTGGCGCCGGCTGGGTTCGGGCCATCACAGCACCTCTGGCGCGAGCGACACGATTTTCATGTAGCCACGGTCGCGCAGCTCGCGCGCGACGGGGCCGAAGATGCGCGTCCCGCGCGGGTTTTTCTGGTTGTTGATGAGCACCGCGGCGTTCTCGTCGAAGCGGATGAAGGAGCCATCCGGCCGGCCGAGCTCTTTGGTGGTGCGCACGATGACGGCCTGAACCACGTCGCCCTTCTTGACGGCGGCGTTGGGAATGGCTGTCTTGACGCTGGCAACGATCACGTCACCCACGCTGGCCGTCGTCTTCTGTGAGCGGCCCAGCACGCGGATGCACTGGATCGTGCGCGCGCCAGTGTTGTCGGCCACCTTCAGGCGGCTGTACGGCTGGATCATCTACGCGGTCACCTCAGCGGTTTCGGCCTCGGCGGCCTCATCCGCAGTGTGGCGCCCGGGGTGGGCGGCGGCATGGATGGCCTCGCTCGTCGCCTCTTCCTCAGCCACGATCGGCTCGCCGGCACCCTCGCTGGCGCGGGCAACGATCTCGACCATGCGCCAGCGCTTGGTGGCGCTCAGCGGACGCGACTCGATGATGCGCACGGTGTCGCCGATGCGCGCTTCGTTGTTCTCGTCATGCGCCTTGAACTTGGTCGTCAGGCGAATGACGCGCTTGTAGAGCGGGTGGCGCGACAGACGCTCGACCGACACGACGATCGTCTTGTCCATCTTGTCCGACACGACCCGGCCGACCTTCTGCTTGTGCATGGCGGTGCGCTGCTCGACGGCGCTCATTCTTCATCTCCCTTGGCAGCGCTGGCCGCCGTCTTGCTGCGCGTCGAGCTCTTGCTGGCCGTCTTGGCCGTGGCGCTCTTGGCTGCGGTTTCCTTCTTCGACGTCGACTTGGCGGCAGGCTTCGCGGCTGCGCTGCGCGCTGCTGGCTTGGGCGCCGCGGTACGCGGCACCATGCGCTCGTCGAGGCTGCGCTCAGTCATAACCGTCAGCACTCGCGCGATCGAACGCCGTGTCTGTGTCAGCTGGCTATGGTCCTCGAGCTGGCGCGTGGCCAGCTGGAAGCGCAGGTCATACAGCGCGCGGCGCTGCGTGACGAGCTCACCCATGAGTTCGTTGTCGGTCAGGTTTCGGACCTTTTCAATGTCCATCGCCGACCCCCTCGCGCACCAGGAACTTCATGTTGACCGGCAGTTTCATGGCAGCGAGGCGCATGGCCTCGGTAGCCTCCTTGATCGGCACGCCGGACATCTCGAACAGGATTCGGCCCGGCTTGACGACCGCGACCCAATGGTCGGGCGCGCCCTTGCCGGAACCCATGCGCACCTCGGCCGGCTTCTTGGTCACCGGCTTGTCGGGGAAGACGCGGATCCAGATCTTGCCGCCGCGCTTGACGGAGCGCGTCATTGCGCGTCGCGCGGCCTCAATCTGTCGTGCGGTGATCCAGGCGGGCTCTTCGGTCATCAGCGCGAAATCGCCGAACGCGATTGTGAAGCCACCTTTGGCCACGCCGGACATGCGGCCGCGCTGCACGCGGCGATGCTTGACTCGCTTGGGCATCAACATGGCTACGCGGCTCCCTGCGCGGCCGCTTCCGGCGGCGCCTGGCGCGTCGGCATGATGTCGCCGCGATAGATCCAGACCTTCACGCCGATGCGACCGTATGTCGTGTGGGCGTGAACCTGGCCGTAACTGATGTCGGCGCGCAGCGTGTTCAGCGGGATGCGGCCTTCCTTGTCCCACTCGCGGCGAGCCATCTCCGACCCACCGAGCCGGCCCGACACGGCGATGCGCACGCCCTTGGCGCCGGCCTTCATCGTGCGCTGGATGGACTGCTTGAGCGCCTTGCGGAAGGCGATGCGGCGGTTCAGCTGCTGGGCGATGTTGGCCGCAACGAGGACGGCGTCGAGTTCGGGCTGGCGGATCTCCTTGATCTCCAGCTTGACCTTCGATGTGGTGATGCGCCCGATCTGCTGGCGCAGCGCCTCGACGTTCGCGCCGCCCTTGCCGATGACGATGCCCGGCTTGGCCGTGTGAACGGTGACCGTCACGTGGTTGATGCCGCGCTCGATGTCGACCAGCGACACGCTCGCATTGGCCAGGCGCTTGCCGACCAGCTGGCGGATCGTGATGTCTTCCTTGAGTAGCGATGTGTAGGCCTTGTCGGCGTACCACTTGGCGTTCCACGTGCGCGAGGTACCCAGGCGGAAGCCGTACGGGTGAACTTTGCGACCCATCTCTAAGCCTCCCTGTTCTCGACGACGACGGTGATGTGGGTCATCGGCTTGTGAATTGCAAAAGCGCGGCCCTGGGCGCGCGGACGGAACCGCTTGAGCGTGGGGCCCTCATTCGCGATGGCATCCGCGACAAAGAGGTCGTCGGGCGCCAGGTCATGGTTGTTCTCGGCGTTGGCAGCGGCACTGTGGAGCACCTTGGCGACGTCTTTGGCCGGACCCTGCGTCATGAACTTGAGCTTGGCGCTCGCATCCGCGACGGGCAGGCCGATGATCGCCTGGGTGACCAGGCGCGTCTTGCGCGTCGAGA
>JBDTVN010000131.1:0-4422 GCA_040007155.1 Chloroflexota bacterium | reverse complement strand
AGCGGTCGTGGCTGATTACGACGACGCACCCGGGAAACGTCTCGAGACCGGCCTCCAGGGCGCGCAGCGTATCGACGTCCAGATCGTTGGTCGGCTCGTCGAGGAGCAGTACGTTGCCGCCCGATTGGAGCAGCTTCGCGAGGTGGACGCGGTTGCGCTCGCCGCCCGACAGCGCGCCGACGAGCTTCTGTTGATCGGTGCCACGGAAGTTGAAGCTGGACACGTACGCTCGCGCCGGCAGTTCGCGTGAGCCAACCTTGATGAACTCGTTGCCCTGGGTGATCTCCTGAAACACCGTTTTGTCGGCTTCGAGCGAGTCTCGGCTCTGGTCGACGTAGCTCAGCTCCACCGTGTCACCGATCTCGATCGTGCCGGCGTCTGGTGCCTCCTGGCCCACGATCATCCTGAATAGCGTCGTCTTACCCGCACCGTTGGGTCCGATGATGCCCACGATCCCAGCTCGCGGCAGCGAGAACTTCAGGTCGTCGATCAGAAGGCGATCTCCGTAGCCCTTGCGCAGCCCCTTGACCTCGATGACTGTCTCGCCGAGACGTGGACCAGGCGGAATCGCGATTTCGAGCTCGCGTTGCTGGACGCCTCGTGTGTCGTTTGCCTCCTCAAGAAGCTTCTCGTAGGCGCCGAGTCGGGCCTTGCCCTTGGCCTGCCGGGCCTTGGCGCCCATGCGCACCCAGTCGAGCTCGCGTGCCAGCGTGCGCTGCCGCCCGTCGACCTGCTTCGACTCGCGCGCCGTGCGTTCGAGCTTCTGTTCCAACCAGCCCGAGTAGTTCCCCGCGAAGGGCACTCCCCTGCCACGGTCGAGCTCGAGGATCCATTGCGCGACGTTGTCCAGGAAGTAGCGGTCGTGGGTGACGGCCACGACCGTGCCCGAGTACTCCTTGAGGAACCGCTCCAGCCACTCGACCGACTCGGCATCTAAGTGGTTGGTCGGTTCATCGAGGAGCAGCAGGTCCGGGTGCTGGAGCAGCAGCCGGCACAGCGCCACCCGACGCTTCTCACCACCGGACAGCGTCGTAATGTCGGCATCGTCGGGCGGACAGCGCAGCGCGTCCATCGCGATCTCGACGTTGCGCTCGACGTCCCACGCCCCGACCGCGTTGATCTTGTCCTCCAATGCCGCTTGCTCGGCCCCGACGGCCTCGTAGTCGGCGTCCGGGTCGGACCATTTGGCCATCACCGCGTTGTATTGCGCGATCAAGCCGTGTACCTCGCGCACGCCGTCGAGGACGTTTTCCTTGACCGTCTTCGCCGGGTCAAGCTGCGGTTCTTGGCTGAGGTAGCCAACGCTGAAGCCAGGCGTCAGGCGCGCTTCGCCGTTGTACCCGTCATCGAGCCCGGCCATGATCCGCAGCAGACTCGATTTGCCCGAGCCGTTCGGCCCGATGACACCGATCTTGGCGCCAGGGTAGAAGGAGATCGAGATGTCCTCGAGCACCGTGCGATCGGGCGGATAATGCCGGGACAGCTTGGAAGTGGTGTAGATGAACTCGGCGGGCACTGTGTGTCGAAGGTTATCGTTGCGTGAGGAGAGAGCGCACTCGAGCGCAGCCAAGCTGGGTTAGGCGCGAGTAGTCGGTGGCCCCCTACATCGAGGAGCTGGACAGCCTCGTCGGCTCCATCCACATCGACCCCTGACGCCGGCAGCGTCGCCGCCAAGTGCCCCGCGGTTGGTACGAGCTCGTCGACCTGGTCCGGGCTATCACAAAGTCGTGAAGCCTACGCGGGGCTGCACACCGCGCTGAGATGGATCGTCACGCCGCCCTCGCCAGCGGCGTCGACCACCAAGGTTCTCGTCCCATCGACTGCGACGGATAGCGAGGCACTGCCCGAATCGGTCGCCCGCGAGCTCGGATCGAGGGAGGTCAGTGGGTGACCACCACCCGCTGCCGACGCAGCGATGCTCACGTTGATCGAGAACGACGAAGTCGATGTTCCCGGCAGAAGCTGTTCGGCGCCGAACGTGACATCTTCGACGTCGCCACCCGGATCGCGCGGGAATTCGAATAGAAAACCGCTCGGAAAGATGAACGATGGGCCGCAGAGCCGCGCGGGCGCGGAGGACGAGAAACTGCCTTGCGCGAATTCGTCGACATAGATACCGCTACTGAGGGTCGTTTCGACGGTTGTTGGCCAGGCGATTCCTGAATCCAGAGCCGAGTCGGTGGGCCCTGCGGATGCCGGGGCGGTGATCTCAGGCGTGGTCGGTTGGACGCTCGAAGGATCCTGGGTTGCGGTCGGCTCCGGGGTGGTGGTCGCGGGCGCGCCTGCGCCACCGCAACCAAGGATGACGAACAGGGCTAATGCGAACGGGGCGCCCGGCCGAGCGATTTGGACCATTGGACCCTCCTGTCTAGGAATCGAGGAAGTCGAGGATCGCGGTGGCGACCACGGGCGACTCGGCCATGTTGTAGTGCGTCAGCCGTGGCAGGATCGCCAGCGCGTGACCGCCCTTGGGTCGGCCCTCCCCCATCCAGCCGCCGTCGCGCAGGCCGCCGTCGAGCAGTTTGAACACCTCGACGTAATGACTGGGCGGTGCCATGTCGGCGTCGGCGGCGACGATCATGGTCGGTACCTTCAGGGACCGCAGTTCTTCGCTGTAGTCGAAGTCAGGCGCCATCATTGCGCCGATCTTGTCGAGCAGCTTGCCGAAGTCTTCGGGCCGCGGCGCGACCCGCACATAGTTCTGGTACATGGGCGTGTCCTTCATGAACTCCACGGCAGCGCCGCTGACCTGGGCTTGCAGCGCAAGCATCTCGGCCGGGATCGCATTGCGCGTCACGTTGGTCGAGATCAGGACAAGCTTTGACACCTTGTCGGGGTACTTCAGCGCTGTGAAGAAGGCAACGCCGCCACCGAGCGAATAGCCGACGAGGTCCGGCTTATCCAGTCCCAGGTGGTCGATCAGGGCGGCGATGTCGTCGGCCATAAGCCGATGGTCGATCGGCCGGTCGATGTCGGCCGTTCTGCCATGACCCTGAAGGTCAGGAAGAATGATTTCGTGGTGGTCGGAGAGCTGCGGGAGGATCGGCCCGAACATCTCTCCGGATCCAAGCCCGCCGTGGAGCAGGATCATCGGTCGGCCGGAGCCGTGGCGCTCGTAGTAGAGGTTTATCCCGTTGACATTCGCGTACATGGCTCTATTTTGCGCGCGTTAGCCGCCGCCACCGATCCGTTTCATTCGCTCGAGCTCGCGCCGAAGACGCTTGTTCGGCCGGCCCTCGCCGCGCATCACCTTGATGCCCGGGCGGATCTCGCTGATGGCAGGCGCTGGACTGTGGTCGAGATAGCACGTGACGGCAACCGGCGCGCCGACGCGCACGTCGATTGGCCGGACGACTTCGAGAATGCGCTCACGCTCAGCGATCAGCGCCTCGACGCGATCGCCAGCGTGGACCTTCGCGGACGGCTTCGCTGCAGTCCCGTTGACGCGCACGTGGCCGCCTTCGCACAGTTTGGTCGCGATTGGTCGCGTTTTGACGAGCCGCACCGCGCACAGCCACTTATCGATGCGTGTTTCGTCCATCTTCACGGCGTTCCCGGCATTTCTGGAGTCTATGGCCCGAGGCGTCAGATCGAACATACGTGCTAAGGTGGGTATTCGCAGCAACCGCAGCGATGCTCCGCGTGGTCAGGCCCCAGCCGATTGGACCGCGTGCCGCCCCCAAAATCATGGCAGGGTCGGCCCTCGCACGGACGGAGCACGCTTCATGGTGCGCACTGCCTACGCTTCGACATATCCGCCTCGCCGCTGCGGCATAGCGACCTTCACCAGCGACCTATCCAGCGCGATCGGCAGCCGCGAGATCGTCGCCCTCCACGCGCCCGACCTGGAAGCCGTTTCATACCCGGCTGAAGTCCACCATCGGATCCGGCGCGATGAGCTGGCTGACTACATCAGCACGGCGCGCTCCCTCGACCACTGTGCCGACATCGTCTCGATCCAGCACGAGCACGGCATCTGGGGCGGCCTCAGCGGGCGATACGTGGTCGATTTCGCGCAGGCCCTCCGCATTCCTTCCGTCGCGACTCTGCACACGGTGCTGCGCCATCCCACTGCTGCGCAGAAAGATGCCGTGGTCGGCCTGGTTTCGACTGCTGACGCGACGATCGTGATGTCGCAATCCGCCGCGAAACTCCTCAAGAGCGCCTACGGCTTGGGCGGCGCCCCCATTGAGATCATTCCGCACGGCGTGCCCGATGTCCCGCTCGTAGATCC
Source organism: Chloroflexota bacterium (assembly GCA_040007155.1). Classification (GTDB taxonomy): domain Bacteria; phylum Chloroflexota; class Limnocylindria; order Limnocylindrales; family CSP1-4; genus JALYGJ01. The sequence continues at coordinate 188 of JBDTVN010000131.1, read as the reverse complement.
GCAGACGCTCAAGCCGGCACTTGGGCTGGTTGGACGCCCGATCATCCTCAGTTTTGGCCTGATCGGTCCCGGGAAGGGCCTCGAGCTTGTGCTCGACGCGCTACCGGCCGTGGTCGCGGCCCACCCCACCGTGTGCTACGTCATCGCCGGCGCGACGCACCCGGATCTGCTCCGCCGGGAAGGCGAGG
>JBDTVN010000130.1:0-4480 GCA_040007155.1 Chloroflexota bacterium | reverse complement strand
CGGTCGAGCGAGGTATTGCCGACCTACCGACTGCCTTCCGGGCGACCTACGGCACTGGTGATTTGAAGGTCGCTTTCATTGCCGAATACGACGCGCTGCCCGACGTGGGCCACGCCTGCGGCCACAACATCATCGCGACGTCGGCTCTGGGTGCGGCGCTGGGTTTGGCCGCAGTCGCCGATGAGGCGGGCGTCACAGTCAGCGTCATCGGCACGCCGGCGGAGGAGGGTGGCGGCGGCAAGATCGTGATGGTCGAGAAGGGCGTCTTCGACGGCGTCGATTGCGCGCTGATGGTTCACCCCGGCCCGGCGGACGTGCTCGAACCGGAGGTGCTCGCCGCGCAGTCGATTGACATCATCTACACCGGCGTCCCGTCGCACGCGGGCGCGGCGCCTGAGAAGGGCGTCAACGCCGCCGACGCGCTCGTCATCGCGCAGGTTGCGTTGGGTCTGTTGCGCCAGCACCTGCTAGAGAGCGACCGCGTCCACGGCATCGTGACCAGCGGCGGTGAGGCGGTGAATATCATCCCGGCGCGTACCACGGCGCATTGGATGGTCCGCGCCGCAACCGCCGCGCGCCTCGGTGAGTTGCGCGCCAAGGTAGTGCGCTGCTTCGAGGCCGGCGCGCTCGCAACTGGAGCAAAGCTCGAGGTCAAGGAGTATCCGGTCTACGCCGATATGCGCCATGACCACGATCTGGTCGGGCTGTACCAAAGGAACGCCGAGGCGCTGGGTCGGTCGTTCGGCGGCACGACCACGTTCACTCGCTTCTCGACCGACCAGGGCAACGTCTCCTACGTGACGCCCTCGATCCACCCGATCCTCGATATCGGCTGCGGCCCGGCGGTCAACCACCAGCCGGAATTCGCGGCCGCGACCATCACGCCGACCGGCGACAAGGCGATCCTCGACGGCGCGCTCGCCCTCGCCTGGACCGCCATCGACGCCGCTGCGCACGAATCAATTCGCGAACGACTCGCGGAACCGCAAACGGCCTAGGCATGAGGGTCCACGACCTTGTCAACGTAGGTCTCGTCGGCCTCGGCCTGGTTGGGATCGCCGTCGCGCTCTGGCATGCGAGGTTGTCGCGAAGCCGCGTTCTGAAGACGCTGTCATGGCTTGCGCCAGCGAGCTTCCTGTGGTTCGTGGGCGTATTTAATGACTCGTGGGTCGGCTTAATCCTGGCTTTGCTGGCGATGGCTCTCTATTACTCACAGACGGTTTCAGCGAGCGGTATTCGTTGGTGGTCGCTCCACGTGTTGAGGTCTCGCGACCCTTGGGTTGTTCGTGGCAGTTCCCCTCAGGAAGGCCGCTTCCTTGAGGAGCTGTCGGGAAGCCTGACGCGAATCACCAAGACCGAGGCTCATTTCGCGAACGGCAAGGCCACGGCGCATCAACTGCTCGGCATCGAGCGCGAACGCGACCAAATACGGCGGTTGTTACCTCCGAATGAACGCTGGGCCAGCGCTCTGTCAGAGGCAGCTTTGCAAATCGACTTGGTGCTCCGCATCTATGCCAATGGCGCGACCCCACCGGCCGACGTCACCGAAGACGAGCAAGCAAAGTGGATGGACCTGCGACAGCACGTGAGGGCGTTGCGATTCGATCAGCCCTGGCCAGGCTCCCGAGATGAGCCCGCGAACTAGGCGGCGCGCAGTACCAGGATGTGCTGGTGGACGATGTTGGGCACGAAGGAGCGCGGGTAGCCGTACGGGCGGAGGCGCGTGCCGGCCTGATACCAGATCAGGTCGCCCTTGGTGACGAAGCCGACCTTCTCCGCCCTGCCAGCGAGGTCGGAGCCGGTGAAGCGGTAGCGGCCGTCCTGGTACGCGTCGCGCACGATGACGGTCGCGTACCGACCATCGCGCAACACCCGGCGCAGACCAGCGAATACGACCTCCATTCGATCCAGGTACTCGTCATAGGTCGCTGAGTTGGCGATGTCCCCGGAATGCTTCGTGACCATCGCGTAGTCGGTCCGCCGGTTGGCGAACTTCTCGGCCAGCGCGCCGCCGGCCATGGTCAGCTTGAGCTGTGGGTTGTACGGAGGATCCGTGGCGACGAAGTCGACGGATGAATCGGCCAAGTCGGCCAGCAGGGCGACCGCATCACCGACTACCAGCTTGCAGCCAGAAGCATCGAATCTACGCAGGCCACCCGGGTCGGAGGTGCCCAGGTCGGCCAATTCGGTGCCCTTCGAATCGGCGACAACTGCGGCGTAGACGTCTGCCCAGCGTTGCTCGATCTCAAAACCAATCGCCTGGCGCGGCGACCGACAAATCGCCGCTCCCAGCAAGGTCCCGCCGACGCCCGCGAAAGGATCCAGGACCGTCTCACCGGGCTTCGTGAAGAACTCGATGAGCTTGGCCATCAGCCGCGGCGGCTTGTTGGCGCCGTGTGCCTTCCGGGCAGCATGGCCCAACTCGGACGGATACGCCGTCGTCCAGAGCGACTTGGTGAAGTACAGCCACTCGTCGCCGGGCAGCTCGTTAAGCGTGTTGTCGGGGTGCACCGGACGGCTCTCCACGCCCCAAGTATCCACAACACCGCCGCTATCCTTCCAACCATGGCGTTCATCGGGCGTGAGCGCGAGCTGGCCGTGGTGGGGGCGGCCATGCAGCGCACTTCGCAGCGCGAGCTGACCCGAGTCGCAATCAGCGGACCCCTCGGGATCGGCGTTACTCGCCTGCTCGACGAAGTTGAGGCCCGAATTGCCAATGCCTCCGACCTGCCCCGGGTGACGATAATCCGCGCCAGGTGCCTTGAACCGGAGATCGGAATTGCCTACGCCGGCTTGCGGACGGCACTGGGCAAGGAGTTTGACAAGGCGGTCGCGGCGCGGCCGTCGCTTGATGCCCCGGAGCAGCGCGGCGCTCGTGTGCGCGAAAGCCTGCTGCGCCTGTTCGAAACCAAGGCCGCGAGTGGTCAGCTGTGCCTGATCGTCGAGGACCTCGAACACTCCGATCCGGGCACGCGCGAGCTGATCTCGATGCTGCTGCGGCTGCGCCGCAGGATCGCGTTGACGCTCGTGGTGACCTACCACGGCGACGAGATCGGGCGCGGACATGGTGTGGCCGCGTTGCGCGCTGAGATCGAGGCGAGCGACGACGTCGAGCGCATCGCGCTGGAGCCGCTCAGCGCTGATGAGTTGCTCGCCCTGGTGGAGGCACTCGATGGCGAGCGGCCGACCATGAGCTACATGGCCGCGGTCCGCGTGGGCTCGCGCGGTAACCCGTTGGTCGCAACGCAGCTCGTTGAGGCCAATCAGCGCCATGGCGGTATCCGGCTGTCCGACCCGCTCGAAGAGATCATCCACGCGCGACTCGACGCATTGGACCGACCAGCCCTGCGTGCCCTGCGCTTGCTGGCTGCGGCCAGGCGACCGATGAGCACCGACCAGCTGGCCAAGGTCCGGCTGCCCGATGGCCACCTGACCCGGACAGCGGTGGCGTCGCTGGCCGATAGTGGGCTGGCGGTTGGCGGCGCGGACGATGGGCCGCTGACGATCCATCAGCTTGTCGCCGAGGCGATCGACCACACGACACTGCCCGGCGAGCTGCACGGTTTGCACGCGGCTCTGGCGGAGGCGTCGGCTGGCACGCCGGCGGTCGCGGCCTGGCACTGGTCGCGCTCTCTGTCGCCGGGGCAAGCGCGCGATGCCTATCTGGCCGCGGCCTTCCTCGCTGAGGCGCTCGATCCGGGCGCGACCGCATCGGCCGACTACGGCGCTGCCCTGGAATTGGACGTCGATGGCGACGCTGACGCCGAGACAATTTCGCGCGCGGCTGCGGCCGCCTACGCAGCCGGCGGTTTCCGCCACGCGGCGACGCTCGCCGAACAGGCGATCGAGCGACTCGCTGGTGGCCGCGTCGAACGGCTGCTGACGTCGCGCGCGGCGCCCGAGTCGCGCGAGCGCGCGGCCGTGCTCAGCGAGGGGCTGGGCCGCTACCGGCGTTCGAGCGGCGATAGCGTGGGCAGTCGTACGGCGATCGAGCAGGCGCTCGAGTTGGCTGGCGTCGCACCCGCGGCAAGCAAGGCGCGCATCCTTGCCTCGCTTGCGCAGGATCTGATGCTCGACGGGCATTTCGAGGAGAGCGCCACGCGCGCCGAGGAAGCCCGCAGCGTGGCCCGCGACGCCGGCGACGACGGATTGGCCGACCTGGCCCATGCCACCGACACGTTGGCCGTGGACCTGGCGTTTGGTCGGGGCGAGATCGATCGCGGACTGGAGTTGCTCGACGAGGCGATCGAGGCGGCGCGCAAGGCTGAGCGGCTCGACGAGCTGATGCGCTGCTACGCCAACAAGACGACGCTGCTCGATCTCGACTCACGCCGTACCGACGCTCTCGCCGCGGTCAAGGAGGGCATCGCCGAAGCTGAGCGCGGCGGCCTGGCGTTGACGTACGGCTCGTTCCTGCGCGGCAACGCAGCGGACATCCTGTTCCAGCTGGGTCGCTGGGCTGAGAGCGAGGCCGAGTGCC
>JBDTVN010000129.1:0-4531 GCA_040007155.1 Chloroflexota bacterium | reverse complement strand
CCCGAACACGGAAGTTAAGCTCTCCAGCGCCGAAGATACTCAGGGGGTAGCTCCTCGGGAAAATAGGTCGTCGCCGGGATCCTTTTTGATTCCCGACCCAGTCGATCTTCGCTTCCCGGCCCGTGCGGCCGGGTCTTTTTGATTCCCGGTCGGCGCGGCCGGTCAGGCCTGATCAGCGCTGGCAGCCGCGACAGAAAGTGGTGTCGAAACCACCCGCGGACACCTGTGAGAGGCGCGTCCCGCAGCGCGGGCAGGCGCTGCCCCCTTTGCGATGCACGTTCAGAAACTTGCGCTGCTCCACTTCGAGTCGTGGCGGCACCAGGACATGCAGCCGGTCGATCGCCCAGGCGAGGGTGTCGGTGGTGGCGCGATAGAGCGCGTCGACTTCATCGGACGCGAGCGACGATCGCTTGCGGTACGGCGCGAGCCGCGCGGCCCACAGGATCTCGTCTGAATAGGCGTTGCCGATTCCGGCGACGAACGCCTGGTTGCGCAGCAGGCTCTTCAGCTCACCCGAGTGCCGGCCGATCCGCTCGCGCCAGATATCGAGCGTCAGCGCCGGATCGTCCGCGTCCGGGCCTTGCTCATCCCACCCGGCGACGGGCCGCGCGACGCCGGCCGGCATCAGGTAGATCTTGCCCATCCGCGTGGCGTCGCGATAACGCAGCTCAACGCCCAGATCTCGCCGCGGCAGCCACGCTGCGGGAGCCGCAGGCCACGTGCCGGCCTTGCGCCGCCTAGGCTTCGCATCGGCCGCGCCAAATTCGAATAGTGCCGCCCATTGGCCCCACGCCTTCTCTCCGGCAGTGACGACGCCCAGTCGGCCAGTGAGCATGGGGTTGAAGACGATCCTGTCGCTCTCGAACCGAAACACCAGGAACTTGCCGCGGCGCGTGACATCGAGCAACGTCTGGCCCTCGAGCCCGACAAGCTCCCCAGGTGTCCCGCGCAACACCAATGGCTGCGCGACCTTCGAGCCCGTGAGCGGCCTGCCCGCAAGCACCAAATCGAGCGCGTCGGCGAGGGTCGCGACGTCCGGCAGTTCAGGCACTAACCCACTCTAATTGCGACTCTTGTTTTCTCGTGCGCGCACGCACGCTCGTGTTACGATGCGCCAGCCCTACGGGGAGCAGCAAGAAGAGCGTCGCGCGGACCACGTTTTGAAGGAGTCTGAAGAGCCCCACACGGACACGGCAGACACCATCGAAATCGGCGGCCCGAGCAGATGCTCGGGTCTTGTTGTTTTCTCGGGGAGCTTTTGATCGGAGGACAACACCAACTTGACCGTAGAAGGTATGGAGGGAACCGAGCAGTCGGAGGCCCAGGCTCAGTCGGAAACACCGACTGAAACGATGGAGCCCACCGCCGCCCAGGATCCCAGCACCGCGGATGTAGCCGCAACAGCAGTCCCCGCCGCCGCAGGCGAAATGCCGGCCGACGCATCCGTTGCACACGATGCGCTGAACGCGATCGCCGACGAGCAGGCGATGGCCCACGTCGAAGCTGCCGAGATGGCCGACGCACCAGTAGCGGATGTCGAAATGGCGGCCGAGCCAGAGATGGCCACAGCCGAGCCAGAGTTGGCCACAGTGGAGACCGCCGCGTCAGCCGCTGACGTCGAGATGGCCGCGGAGCCCGAGGTCGCCGCAGATGAGATGGCCGACGCGCCAGCCGCTGACGTCGAGATGGCCGCGGAGCCTGAGACAGCCACACAGGAGACCGTCGAGGCACCAGCCGCTGATGCCCCTGTCGCCGAGTCAGCCACTGATGCCCCTGTCGCCGAGTCAGCCACTGATGCGCCGGTCGCCGAGTCAGCCACTGATGCCCCTGTCGCCGAGTCAGCCACCGATGCGCCGGTCGCCGAGTCAGCCGACGCGCCTGTGCCTGCGCCCAAGCCTGCGCCGCGCGTTTACGACGGCCCCGAGCCGACGACGATGGAGGAGCTGCTCAACGAGCAGCAGACCGAGATCCGCAGCCTCAAGCACGGTGACGTGGTCGAAGGCAACGTGGTGCGCATCGACAAGGACGAGATCCTCGTCGACATCGGCGCCAAGTCCGAAGGTGTCATCAGCAACCGCGAGCTGTACGGCCGCAATGCCGAATCTCAGCCGCCGCTGAACATCGGCGACCAGGTCCTGGTCTATGTCCTCCAGCCTGAGTCACCCGAAGGTCACGCAGTTCTCTCGCTTCGCCGTGCCGGCCTGGAGCGCAAGTGGCGCGCCATGCAGGAGCAGCTCGACGCGGGCGTCATCATCGAGGCGCCGGTCATCGATCACAACAAGGGCGGCCTCATCGTCGATTGCGGCATCCGCGGCTTCGTGCCGATCAGCCAGATCGTCGACTTCCCGCGCCGGCCCCAGAACGAGCAGCCGCGCGACGCGGCCCAGGAAATTGCGGAGAAGCTCCAGCCGTACGTCGGCCGGAAGCTGCGCCTCAAGATCCTCGAGGTCAACCGCAAGGCCAACCGCCTGATCCTTTCCGAGAAGGTCGCGCTGTACGAGGAGCGCCGCGAGAAGCGGGACGAGCTCTTCAGCAGCCTGCAGGTCGGTCAGAAGGTCACGGGCGTGGTTCGCTCGATCGCCCCGTTCGGCGTATTCGTCGATCTCGGCGGTATCGACGGACTGGTTCACAAGAGCGAGCTCTCGTGGAACAAGGTCAACAACCCCGAGGCTGGCTACCGCGTCGGCGAAGAGGTTGAGGCCGAGGTCATCGACATCAACCACGAGCGCGGCCGCATCTCGCTGTCGATCCGCCGCCTGCAGCCCGACCCGTGGCACTCCACGGTGGCGGATCTCAAGGTCGGCGACGTCATCGATGGCACTGTCACAAAGATCGTCAACTTCGGTGCCTTCGTGCGCGTGCGCGACGGCCTCGAGGGCCTCATCCATATCAGCGAGCTTTCGCACCAGCGCATTGTTCATCCGGGTGACGTGGTCCATGAGGGCCAGACGATCAAGCTCAAGATCATCTCGCTCGAGCAGGACCGGCATCGCCTGGGCCTGTCGCTCAAGCAGGCTGAGGAGGCGCCCGCGCGGCCCGAGCAGCCAGCCGCCAGCGGCGGCGCCGCAACAGGTGGTGGCGCGCCCGAACGTCGTGAGCGCCGGCCGCGAGGCGGTGGTGATCGCGGCGAGCGCGGCGGCAGCTACGACATGAGCAAGGCGGTCCAAGAGCCGGAAGGCGGCATCGACAACACCCTTGCCGCCGCGTTCGCGCAGGTCAAGCAGCAAATGGAGCAGACCGAGGCGGCGCGCGAGGCGTCCGACACCGAGGATGCCGAGAAGGCCGCGAAGACCGAAACGAAAACCAAGGCGAAGGCCGCTGCCAAGGCCGAATTGGCCGAGATTGCCGAAGAGGCGCCGGCCAAGCCTGCCGCCAAGGCGAAGGCCGCCAAGGCCGACTCAACCGACGAGCCCGCAGCTAAACCTGCCGCAAAGGCGAAGGCCGCCAAGCCGAAGGCTGAGGCCAAGCCAGCCACCACCAAGGCCGCAGCGAAGCCCGCGGCCAAGGCAGCGACAAAGCCAGCAGCAAAGGCGAAGGCAACGAAGGCCGCGCCTGAGAAGCCTGCCGCCAAGAAGCCTGCCGCGAGCAAGACCAAGACCAAGTAGTCCGCAAGGAGGCCGGAGTCACGCTCTAACCGGAGCGGGATGACGACCGACGTGCACAGCAGCGGTTGGCAGTTCGTTAAGGATTCAGCGTCGGACTGAGGCTGACGAAGCGGCCTCTATGAGCGATGATTCTGACTGCATCTAACTGACCGACGGTTCGGACATGCATATGACCGAACTAGGGTCGGCGAGGGTGTCGACTTTGGTAGCATCGGTGGGGTCATGGATCGCTTCGACAAGTTCACAGATCGCGCTCGCAAAGTACTGACGCTTGCCCAGGATGAAGCGCAGCGCTTCAACCACAACTACATCGGGACCGAACACCTGCTGCTCGGACTGGTGCGGGAGGGCGAGGGCGTCGCCGCGCGCGTCCTGGAGAACATGAACGTCGAGCTGGCGAAGGTCCGCACAGCCGTCGAGTTCATCATCGGCCGCGGCGATCGACCAGTCGTCGGCGAAGTCGGACTGACGCCGCGCGCGAAGCGTGTTATCGAACTGGCCATCGACGAGGCGCGCCGCCTGGGCCATAACTACATCGGCACTGAACATCTGCTGCTCGGTCTCGTACGCGAGGGCGAGGGCATCGCCGCCGGCGTGCTCGAGAGCCTGGGCGTGAACCTGGACAAGGTTCGCCATGAAGTGATTCGCGTCCTAAGTCAGAGCTCGAGTGCCGGTCCCACGACGGAAACGAAGCGCGCGTCCAAGACGCCCACCGTCGACCAGCTGGGCATCAACCTGACCGACGCGGTTCGAGCCGGGAAGATCGACCCGGTCATCGGCCGCGACAAAGAGATCGAGCGCGTCATCCAGATCCTGTCGCGCCGGACCAAGAACAATCCGGCGCTCATCGGCGAACCGGGCGTCGGCAAGACGGCCATCGCAGAAGGCCTGGCGCAGCGCATCGTCGCCGGCGACGTGCCTGAGAC
>JBDTVN010000128.1:0-4586 GCA_040007155.1 Chloroflexota bacterium | reverse complement strand
TCTTGGGCGCGTCGTTGACGCACAGCCCGCGCTCCTCGTTCCAGCAGTTGTCGTCGACCCAGCGGTGGTCGCGCGGACACTGTTTGAACATCGGCATGAGCTCAGCCGAGGCCGTTTGCAGTGCCTTATCGCGCGCGCCCCGGTCGGTGATGTTCTGCGCCGTATTCGCCGCCGACGACGCGCCCCACAAACCGCCTACGAGCTGGCTCGCGCCGCTCAGCAGGGAACCGGCCGTGCCCAGGGCCGAGCGCTGGTATTCGCTCCGATAACCGCTGCCGCAGATGTCGCAGCGGAACTCGAATTGGTAGCCATGGCCATCTGACAGGTCGCTGTAGTTTTTTGTGAACGGTGTGAAGCCGGCCATTTCGCGTGATTCCCTCTAGTCGGTGAAAGCGCGGTCCATCGTAGCGCGAGCCGGACGGGCTAGAAGCCGCGCCGATCCAGTTCTTCGTCGCTGATACCGGCGTGATGCGCCAGCTCGTGGATGACCGTCCGCTGAACCTCGTAGGCCAGGTCGACCGGATCGGGGAAGGCCTCCTCGAGGATCAGCCGAAAAAGCGTGATCTTGTTCGGGAAGGGCGCGAAGTCCGCGCCATAGACAACGGGCGAGACACCCTCGTACAGGCCGTAGAGCGACTGACCCGGGACCATCCCGGTCTCGTGCAGCTGATCCGGGCGCGGTTCGTCCTCGATCACCACCGCGACGTTTTCGAGGAGGCGCGCGATGTCGTCCGGCAATGCGTCGAGCGCATCAGCCACGAGATCCTCGAACGGCCGATGCTCGTCCTCGGGAAGCCGCGGAACATCGACTCGGCGCCAAGGTTGACGGCGCGCCTCGCCGCCGCGGCGTCTGATTGCCACGTTCCTATCCTAGGGACGTGGACCCCGATCCGACCTTCGAGCCCGAGTCCCTCGTCGTCACCATGGACACTGGCGATCAGCTGCACTACCTCGATTGGGGCGGGGCCGGCGCGCTGCCGCCATTGCTGCTCATCCACGGCCTTGCGTCAACCGCCTGGTCATGGGCGCCGATTGCACGCCGGCTGCGCTCAGTTACCCGGGTTCTCGCGCTCGACCTGCGTGGCCACGGACTGTCCGAGTCGCCCAGGACCGGTTACGACTTCGAGTCCATGGCCTTCGACGCGCTGACCGTCCTTTCCGCGAACGGCTTTGGCGCGGACCTCGATGGGCCCGCGGCCGCCGTGGCCGGGCACGGTCTTGGAGCGGCCGTCGCAGTCACGATGGCCAACCTGCGTCCGGCTTCGATCGCGGCGCTGGCCCTGGTTGAAGGTGGCTTCGAGGATTTCGCCGAGGCGACGGGAATGACTGCGGCCGACTACCAGGGCTCGATTGGCGATCCGCCGGAGGTGATGGCGTCGATGGCTGCCTATCTGGCCGACCGGCGGGACTTCGATCCAGCGACATGGGATGCCGACCAGGTGCGCGCCGCCCGTGCCGCCGTCGACGAAAAGCATGCCGGCCACGTCGCATCCGTCGTCCGGGCACATGCGCTGCGCGGCAGCGTCGAAGCGCTCTTTTCGTACCGGCCGCGCGTCGCCCTCGCGCAGGTTGCGGCGCCGGTCCTGATCGCTGTCGCCGAAAGTGGCGCGGCCGACGACGAGACCACGCGCGAGCGGCGCATCGCCCTCGATGACGTAGTCCGCGCCCGCGCCGCCGCGGGGTTGCCCCCACCTGACATACGCGTCTACCCGGGTGCAGGCCACAACCTCATGCGCTACCGGCCGGACGAGCTGTCGTTAGCCATCCAGGAGTTACTAGAGGGAGTGACTCACCAGCGATCGTAGGCGGGATGGCCCGGCTTTACCGCGACGAAGGTTGTGCGACAGGTGGCCGTGACAACGCCATCGGCTTCGAGGGTCCCTTCGACAGTTGCGCGGTCATCGGTCGAATCCACAACCTGCGCCCGTAGTCGGACGGGGCCGTTCATGGGCGTCGGCTTCAGCAGCTTGATTTGGTAGTCGGCCGTCACCGTGGTCGGTGGGTGGTCGGCACCGCGCCTGCCCATCAGGTGGTACGCCGCGGTCCAGTTGCAGTGGCAATCGAGCAGCGTGCCGATGACGCCGCCGTTCAACACATCTTCGAAGGCGTGCTGCCACGGCTGGGGCTGCCACTCGGCCACCACTTCGTCGCCAGCGGCGAAAGAGCGGATGTGAAAGCCGCGCTCGTTGGCCGGGCCGCAGCCGTAGCAGACCGAGTCAGGCGCGTACTGCTCCTGCAGGCTTAGCTCGGCTTTGAGCTTCATCGTCCGCGATATTCGCAGACCGCGTCGCGTCCGGCACCTTGCCGGCAGTGCCATGCAGAAAGGTTTTCGGCGGGCCAAAGGTCGTTGCGTGGCACACTGGACGCAATGGATCGCAAGTTGCCCGATCGCGTGCAGCAGCTCGTCAATGAGATGGAGCGCGAGGTCGGCGAGGACGGCTTCGACGAGGATGGCTTCGGCGATCCTAGCCTCGCGATCGCGATTTCCGGTACCGGCACCGGCACATCCGCCGAAGATGGCGGCCACGCGGTCGAGTCGGCCGTGCGCCAGATTCTCGTGGAGATGGGCGAGGATCCCGATCGGCAGGGCCTCGCGAACACTCCGTCGCGCGTCCGGCGAATGTATCGCGAGCTGACCGCCGGCTACTGGGTCGACCCTGACCGGCTCGTCAACAACGCCGTATTCGATGTCGATTACAGCGAGATGGTGGTCGTCAAGGACATCGCCTTCTACAGCCTGTGTGAGCACCACCTGCTGCCGTTCTTCGGCACCGCCGCGGTCGCGTACATCCCCGAAGGTCGCGTGATCGGTCTGTCGAAGATCCCGCGCATCGTCGAGATGTACTCGCGCCGTCTGCAGGTGCAGGAGCGCATGACCAAGCAGATCGCGGACTTCCTCATGGAGCGTCTCAACCCGCGCGGTGTCGGCGTCGTGATCGAGGCATCACACCTGTGCGCGGTGATGCGCGGAGTGCGCAAACCGGGCACGATCATGACCACGTCGCACGTGCTCGGACTATTCCGGACGGCCGACCGTACGCGGGCCGAATTCTTCAGCCACCTCGAACGCAGGCCACCGTCGATATGAGGGCGCGACATGAGTGACATCGAGCGCATCCCATCGATGCGCAAGCCGACGCGCCAAGGCGTGCCCAAGCGCAAGTCGCACGACATGGCCAAGCCCATGGCCGAGAGCGGCAAGACCAAGGACGCGCCGTCGATCGGGCCACGCGAGCCCAAGGTCGCTCGGCCCATGCCCGACGAGCCCGATCTGCGGCCTGAGGCGACCGTGCCGCCAATGGATCCGACCCTTGCAGTGGAGCTGGAGCTGGCCGCCCAGCCAGTATTCGAAGGGGTCGCGCCGCCGGTGCCCGTGGTCGAGCCGCAACTTGAGCCCGAAACGGCTGCTCAGCCCGAGCCCGAAACGGCTGCTCAGCCCGAGCCCGAGCCCGAGCCCGAGCCCGAGCCGGAACCTGAGCCGCTGCCTCCACCGCAGCCAGCGGCGGAAGCTGCGTCGGCCGAACCGCCTGCGCAGGTCGAACCGGCGCGGCCGGCCGAACCGCCGCGGATGACGCTACTGCAGCTGCTTGCTCGGGTCGACCAGGCGTTCGCCCAGTTTCGGACCGCGGCATACAGGTACCCGGCCGAGCACATGACCGATCGTCTTACGGACGACGGCTGGACGCGCAAGCAGATGCTCGCCCACATCGCCGCGTGGCACGACCTCACGAGCGATCGCCTCACCAAGCTGGCATTGAGCGGCCACTCGGTGCCGCTCGATCGCGAAGTCGACGCGGTCAATGCCCAGGCCGCGCGCGTCGCGCTGGGCAAGTCGGTCGGTGAGGTCCTGAAGGACACCGAGATGACGATGGGTCGGCTGCGGCGGCAGTTGTTGCGCCTGACCGAAGAGCAGCTCCACGCCGATGACGACTGGGCGATCCACGTTGTCGCCTCCAACACTTACGGGCATTACGTGGATCACCTGGCCGATCTGGTGCCGCCAGCGCCGCCGCCGGGAACAGCCGCGCGGCGCTGACTATCCTGTCCGAGTGACTGACGTCGGCGCACGCCCCATCAAGGTGCTCATCGCCAAGCCTGGCCTCGACGGCCACGACCGCGGCGCCAAGGTGTTGGCGCGTGGGTTGCGCGACGAAGGCTTCGAGGTGATCTACACCGGCCTGCGCCAGACACCCGAGATGGTCGTGAGCGCCGCGCTGCAGGAAGACGTTGATGTCGTCGGCCTGTCCATCCTAAGTGGCGCGCACATGACGCTGCTGCCCAAGATCACTGCCGGCCTGCATGAACGCGGCATGGACGACGTGCTCGTCACGGCTGGCGGGATCATCCCCGACGATGACATCCCGGCACTCGAGCAGGCCGGCGTGTCACGCGTCTTCGGGCCTGGCACAACGATCCGCGAAGTGGCCGAGTACATCCGCTCGAACGTCAAGTCGCGCGGGGAGTGACCGACAAGTCGCTCGCCGATCTCGCCCGTGACGGTGATCGTCGCGCGCTCGCGCGGCTGCTGACTGAGGTCGAGAACCGCACGGCGGCCGGGGAGGCCGCGCTCAAGACGCTCTACCCGT
>JBDTVN010000127.1:0-4628 GCA_040007155.1 Chloroflexota bacterium | reverse complement strand
AGCGTATGAGTGCCGGGGCCCAGATTGACGACAGCCTGCGCGCGCCCTGTGGCCGGGTTGACTGGACTACTCCCGATGGCAACGCCGCTGCTGTAGAAGGTGACCGTGCCACTGTCGGGTACCGGCGTCACATAGGCGGTGAGGGTGGTCGCGCTCGGGTAGTAGACGTTTGGCGCGGTGAAAGTCGTCTGGGTCTGGCGCAAGTCGACGCTCAGCGTCACGTCCTGCTGGGATGCGTCGCACAGCCCGGCGCCCGAGTAGACCGCGCGGTAGTGGTGAACAGCGGAGGTACCGTCGTAGTTAAGCGTGCCCCCACCGAAGATGCGTTTATCCAATCGGACGTCAAATCGCCCAGCGCCCAGGCCGCCCGTCGCTATGACTTGGTCAGTGTCCGTATCCAGGATGCTCAGCGTGCCCCCGGTAAGAGGCCAGCTGCCCTGGCATTCAACCCACGCGTAGAAATGCGCCTGCTCGCCGAACTTCATCTCGCCTGATTTGTAGCCCTGGTTCGGGTCCACAAAGAAGTGAGTGATGCTCTGGACGAGCCGTGTGACTTGAACGGGCGACGAGAAGCTTTCGAAGAAGGTGCCGTTCGTCAGGAAGTGTGCGATGACATCCTGGATCCCCGGCAGCAATACGACCTCCGCGCTGCCGCTGCCGTTGGCGCCAACGCCACCGGTGCCGTAGTTGACTCCGTCGGACTCGATGTGCGCCGTCCCAGGACCGTTGGGCGAGACGTGGAAATCCACCACAACGGGCATCGGATAGTCCGGAGCCGTGATTTGTGTGATCGACGTCTGGCTAACAAGGCGCCCGCCGCCGCTCAGCGCGATCTGGTCGGCCACGGGGTAGCTTGCCGGCGCGAGGAGGAGCGTCGCAGATCGACTACCGGTGGCGGATGGCGTGAACTGGACGGTGAAGTCACAGCTGGCGCCCGGATCGAGCCCGGTCAGGCAGTTATTCGGATCGGCGATCGAAAAGTCAGCGGCCGCGCTGCCGGAAACGCTCGCCGTCAAGCTCAGCGGCTGAGTACCGATCGCCTGGACGGAAACGGTCTGGACGGTGGCTACGCCAACCACCTGGGGGGTGAACGTCAGCGAGCGCGGCGTCACCTTCCACGCCGACCAGCCAAGGGTCGAGTTGTAACGGACCACGCCAACGATCGTGTTCTGCGGAGCGACGATTCCTTCGCAGTACTGCTCGAAAGTCGCCGCGAACGAAGTCAGGTGGTTGCTGGCGTCGCGCGTGAGCTCCTCGACCTGAAACCAGCCAGCGACGCTGTTGCAGCCCTGGTCGACTGACACGGACATGCCCGGCCAGTCAGCGCCGGTGAAACGCTGCGCGTTCAGATATGTCCCGACCTGCAGAGTCTGGCCGGTCGGTGGTCCGAAGCCCAAGGAGGTGCTGCGCCACGGATACGTTAGCGAGTCACGCACCTCCAGGGACACGCCCGACGGGTTTACCGGATTGCCCTCGTGCGTGATGAAGAAGACGTTCGGGTCGGTGAACAGGACACTGCCAGCAGGGTTGATCGGCGATCCGCCCACGGCGAAGAACACGTTCTGAGGCGCTGGCTCCGAGGCGCTGGTCACGCTGGGCGCCGAGAAACTCCCCATGACAAGGGCAAAGGCGACAAACAGGCGGAGCGCGCCGTCGACGAAGCGCGCCCGAACCCCGGGCATGGCCGCATTGTCAGGTATTTGGCTCTTGGAGTACATGGGCTGAGCGGCCCTAATAGGACCCTGACGGGCGATTGAGGTCGCGCAGCAGCACCCCGCCGATTTGCGGCGGTCATCGAACTGCAAGGTTGCCTGCGCTAGGTTCGACTCGATGCAGCAGGGTCTTCGTTTTCGGTCGCGCATGCCGCCCGTGCCGCGCGTCTGGCCGATCCATCCGCTCGAGGTCTGGTTGGTGCTCGGCGCCAATGTCGCGGTCATCACCGGTATGTGGCTGGTCCACGGTGGCCTGCGCCAGATCGGAACGATCGGTGGCCTCTTCACAGCGGCCGGTCAGATCACCGCCCTGTATGGCACCTTGCTGGCGCTGGTCGGCATCGTGCTCATGGCGCGGAGCCCGTGGCTCGACCAGATATTCGGCCTGGGCGGCCTGGTCCGCTGGCATCGCTGGGTGGGCTTCGCGACCCTATGGCTGCTCGTCGCCCACGGCGTGTTCACGACAGTCGGCTTCGCGATCGAGTCGGGCAGCTCCATCCTCGACGAGATAAGTGCGCTGCTGTTCACCTACCCGTGGGTGCTTATGGCGACCGTGGCCCTGGGGCTGATGGTCGCAGTCGGTGTCGCGTCAGTGAAGGCTGCGCGCAAGAAGCTGTCCTACGAGACCTGGTTCGGCATCCACCTGTACGCCTATCTGGCCGTCGCGCTGGCCTTCCTGCACGAGCTCGTCGTGGGCACCGACTTTGTGGGCGATCAGATCGCAATCGCATATTGGATCGGGCTGTACGTGGCGGTCGTGGCGCTGGTCGTCGTCTTCCGTATCGGCCAGCCGATCCTGCTCTCGTGGCGTCATGACCTGCGCGTCGCGGACGTCAGGCAAGAGTCACAGGACACGGTCTCGATCTATATCACCGGCTACGACCTGGACCGCCTGGCGGCGCGCGCGGGCCAGTTCTTCTACTGGCGCTTCCTGTCCGGCGGCGGCTGGTGGCGGGCGCATCCTTTCTCACTGTCGGCGGCGCCGAACGGCAAGTACCTGCGCATCACGGTCAAGCAGAGCGGCGACGACACGCGCTGGATCCAGCGCATCACCCCCGGTACGCGTGTGTTCGCTGAAGGGCCGTATGGCGCATTCACCAGCTTGCGTCTGCGCTACGCGCGGGTGCTGCTCATCGCCGGCGGCATCGGCATAACCCCGTTGCGCGCGCTGCTCGAGGAGTTCCGCGGCTTTCCGGGGGCGGTCACGCTGCTCTACCGCGCCAGCACATGGGAGGACGTCGTCTTTCGCGACGAAATCGACTCGCTTGCCCAATCCAGCGGCAGGGAGGTCCACTACCTCGTCGGCAAGCGCGGGCCTGGCGCCAAGCAAGGCCCGGTCCTTGATGCGCGGGCGATCAGGCGCCTGGTGCCTGACATCCGCGTGCGCGACGTATTCCTGTGCGGCCCGGACCCGATGATGCACGCGGTCCGACGCGCTCTCCACACCCTTGACGTGTCCGATAAGCAGATCCATGTCGAACAATTCGCGAACTAGCTACGGCGGCGTGAATGCCGTGCCGCGACGTGGCGCTGTCGCGCTGGCCACGACCGTACTGGCTGTCGTCCTGCTCTTCGCCTTTAAGCCCGGTGATCAGGCGAGCCTCGCTCGCGGCGTACCCGATCAGTCCGCCGTAGGCGAGCCGACTCCGACCGGAGCCCCGGTGGCGGTTGGCCCACCGCAGCCAACTCGAAGGCCAAATGGCGGCGGATCGACCGCCAGCCCCGCGCCGAGCCCGACCGCCGGGTCGGCCGGCGGCAAGTCAGGAACGTTCACCGGAGACGCCACCGACACCCCCTACGGGACGGTCCAGATCGCACTCACTGTCCAGGATGGCCGCATCACCGACGTCCAGGAGCTGCAGATGCCGTTCGACCGGCGACTGTCGGCCCAGATCAGCGCCGAAGCCGGTCCAATCTTGCGCGATCAGGTCCTGCGCGCGCAGAGCGACCAGATCAACGGCGTTTCGGGCGCCAGCTACACCTCGTACGGCTTCTATCTGTCGCTCCAGTCAGCCCTCTCGCAGATGTGACCACCCAGATCGCCCGCGGGGCGAGGGTGCGCGTCGAACAGGTGCGCGTCGAGCACGTCATGGGCACGGCTATCGTCATCGACGTGCGCGATCAAGCGATCGACACTGAGATGCGCGACCGCGCAATCGAGGCGGCCTTTGCACATTTGCGCGACGTCGACCAGCGTTTCAGCACCTACAAGCCCGACAGCGAGGTCAGCCGACTCAACGCCGGCGAAGTGCGCGCCGATCGTTGCAGCCCTGAACTGACATCTGTGCTGGAGATGTGCGACCAGGCGCGCATCATCAGCGACGGCTACTTCGACATACGGGGCCATCGCAGCGATGGCATGCTCGATCCGTCGGGCATGGTCAAGGGTTGGTCGGTTGACGGCGCGGCGCGCATCCTCGACGACCACGGGCTCGCGAACTACAGCATCAACGCGGCGGGCGACGTGCTGACGCGCGGCGAGCCGGAACCCGGCATGCCGTGGCGAATCGGGCTGCGCAACCCGTGGGACGCGCAGACGACGGTCGCCGTGGTCGAGGGGCGCGACATGGCCATCGCCACGTCGGCCACGTACGAGCGGGGCGAGCACGTCATCGTGCCGCGCACGGGGCGGCCGCCGAGCGGTGTCGCGAGCATGACCGTTGTGGGCCACAGCCTGACCTGGGCGGACACGTGGGCGACGGCCGCCTTCGCCATGGGCGTGCGCGGCGTGGACTGGGTCGCACGCGAGCTGGACGGCTACGAGGCCTGCGCCGTATCAGTCGATCGTCACCTGGTCACGAGCGCCGGCTTCGAGCGCTGGATGGGCGAGCGCTGATCGCGCCGGGCTAGAAGTCTTCCGACCCGGCCGCCTGCTCCAGGCTCGGACCGTCGAAAGCACGGTCGGGGCTTCTGCGC
>JBDTVN010000126.1:0-4630 GCA_040007155.1 Chloroflexota bacterium | reverse complement strand
TCCTTGTGACCGGATGCGGGCCGATCGGCCTGATGAGCATCGGCGTGCTGAAGATGGCCGGTGCACGCGCGGTATATGCGACAGATATAAACCCCGAGCGATTGGCGATGGCGCAGCAGATGGGCGCAGACCTGGCGCTCGATGCGCGCGAAGACGTCGTCGCGCGGCTCAAGGCTGAGACCGATGGCAATGGCGTCGACGTCATGTTGGAGATGAGCGGCTCTGCCGCCGCGCTACATCAGGGTCTGGCCGCGGTCACTAATGGCGGCCGCGTGTCGCTGCTCGGGACACACGCCGTCCCAGCGACGCTCGATCTATCCGCGGAAGTGATCTTCAAGGGCATCCGCGTCTACGGCATCACCGGTCGGCGGCTGTGGGACACGTGGTACAGGACCACGGCGCTGCTCGAGGAGGGCCTCGATATCTCGCCCATCATTACGCACCGGTTGCCGCTCGCCGACTACGCGCAGGCGTTCGACCTGGTCGCGTCGGGCCACGCCGGCAAGATCGTGCTGCTGCCGCAAGAGCAGTGATCCCAACCACCCGCACCGACCCGCTGGCCTACCTGCAGGCTGAGATCGACGATCTCCGGGCCAAGAACCTGTACCGGCCGCTGCGCATCATGACCGGCGCACAGGCAGTCCACACCACCGTGTCGGGCAAGCCCGTCATCAGCCTCTCGTCGAACAACTACCTCGGCCTCGCCACCCATCCGCATCTCGTGGAGGCAGCCCTCAAAGCAGTGCGCGAGCTGGGCGTCGGTACCGGCGCGGTGCGCACGATCGCTGGCGCTACGGCCTTGATCGAGGAGCTCGAAAACCGTCTCGCGACCTTCAAGCACGTCGAGGCGGTGCTCACGCTCCAGTCGGGACTGACCTCGAACAGCGGCACGATCCCGGCGATCACGACAGAAAACGATCTCATCGTCAGCGACGAGCTCAACCACGCATCGATCATCGACGGTGTGCGGCTCTCGAAGGCCGAACGAACTGTCTTTCCGCACCGCGACGTCGACGGCCTGGAAAAGGTCCTCAAAGGTGCGCGCGCCAAGGGCGGCAAGAACGGGCCGTACAAGAACATCCTCGTCATAACCGACGGCGTCTTCTCGATGGACGGCGACATCGCGCCGCTCCCCGGCATCTGCGACACAGCCGATCGCTACGAGGCGGCGGTGATGGTCGACGACGCGCATGCGTCCGGCGTCCTGGGCCGCAACGGCCGCGGCACGATCGATCACTTCGACCTGCACGGCCGCGTCGACATCCAGGTTGGGACGCTGAGCAAGGCGGTCGGCGTCATGGGTGGCTACATCGCCGGGCGCCAGCACCTCAAGGACTTCTTGACGCAGCGCTGCCGACCGCTGCTCTTCTCGACGTCGCAGCCGCCCGCCGTTGCCGCGGCATGCATCGCCGCAATCGACATCCTCGAGCAGGAGCCCGAGCGCATCGAGCGCCTGTGGGACAACGCCAAGTTCTTCAAGTCGGCCCTTCAGAATCTCGGCTTTGACACGGGCATCAGTGAGACGCCGATCACGCCCGTCATCGCTGGCGACGAAGCCAAGGCGCAGCAGCTCGCCGCCCGTCTCTTTGAAGAAGGCGTCTTCGCGACGTCGGTCATCTATCCCACGGTGGCGCTGGGCAAGGCGCGCGTACGCACGATCGTGACCAGCGAGCACTCGCGTGAAGATCTCCAGACCTGCATCGATGCCTTCGAGAAGGTGGGTCGCGAGCTTCGCCTGATTTGATGGCGCAAGAGTTCTAATGGCGGACAGATGGGTGTGCCTCGACGTGGGCGAGACCCTGATCGATGAGACGCGCGTCTGGACTTCCTGGGCCGACGTGTTGGAGGTCACGCCGCTGACCTTCATGGCCGCCCTTGGTGCGGTGCTGGCCCGCGGCGGCGACCATCGCGACACGTTCGCGCTACTCGGGTTTGACGACTGGGAGCGGCTGCGCCCCGACTTTGATGTGGCCTATGGCGGCTTCCAGGAACGCGACCTGTACCCCGACGCGAAACCGGCGATCGACGCGCTGCGCGCTGCCGGCTACAAGCTGGCGATCATCGCCAACCAGCCGGCTGAGCGGACTGAGGAGCTGCGCTTCCTGGGGGTGCGCGCCGACGTGATGGGCATGAGCGCCGAGATGGGCGTGCACAAGCCCGACTCGGCGTTCTACTCGGCCGCTCTGCAGCGCATGGGCGATCCAGCAGCGACCGACGTGGCCTACGTGGGCGATCGGCTCGACAACGACGTCGTGCCCGTTGCCGCCGCAGGCATGCGCCCAGTCTGGATCAAACGCGGACCATGGGCCGCGATCACAACCGACGTGCCGCCGACCGGCACGCTCATCGTGAACTCGCTGGCGGAACTGGTCGAGCGCATCGACGAGGCGTGGGCGTGAAGCTCACCGTCGTCGGATGCGCGCCGGCGTACTCGACGCTCCCCGACCGCTCGTCCTCGTGCTATCTCATCGAGGAAGGCGACACGCGCGTCCTGCTTGACCTGGGCCAGGGCTCATTTGCGAACCTGTGGCGCTACGCGTCGCCGGCCCAGGTGACGGCAGTTGTGATCAGCCACATGCACGCCGACCACAACGTCGATCTCGTGCCGCTCCGCCACTGGGCACGCTACGGCCACAAGGGTGTCGGCCCGGAGCTTTACGGACCGACGGACCTGCGACCCCGATACGCCGAGTTCCAGATGGCCTACTCCGAGCCATCCCCGCTCACTGATTTTTTCGCCGATCTAAAAGGCGGAGCGCTGGCTGAGGGTGAGTTCGCGGTAGGCGACCTGCGCATCGAAGCCAGGCACGTCACGCACATCCCCGACTCGTTCGCTTTCCGCGTTTCGGCAGCGAGCGGCAATGGGCCGGCGTTCGTCTATTCGGGCGACTGCGGCGATCCCGACGACCTGCTGCCGCTGGTGCAGCCGCGCGACATCCTGTTGTGTGAGGCCGGATTTGGCATCGTGCGCGACGCACCGGGCATTCACCTCACAGCCGGTGAGGCGGGCTCCGTCGCTCAGCGGACGCAGGCCGCGCGGCTGATCCTGACGCACTTCCACGATCGATCGGGCACCGAGCCGCTCATCGACGCGGCCAACAAGGAGTACCGCGCCGGCGCCGAACTTGCGGTGCCGGGCCTGACGCTCGACATCGGTTACGCTCGCGCTCGTGAGGACCACGCGTGATCTTGTGCGTGACCGGGTCGTGGCAGCCTTCATAGCAGCCGTTGAGGACGGTCGCCTGCCGCCCTTTCCAGCTGAGCCGCCGGTCACCTTCGAAGTAACCCGGCCGGCGTCTGCGGAGCACGGTGACTACGCCACGAATGCCGCGTTGAAGATGGCCGGCAAGATGGGCCGCCCGCCGCGCGAGCTCGCGACGGTCCTTGCGGCCGCGATCGGCACGGACGAGGTCATCGCCAAGGTCGAGGTCGCGGGACCCGGCTTCGTCAACATCTTTCTCGCGCCGGCATATGTCGAGCAGGCGCTCGACGACATCCGCGCGGCGGGAATGGCCTACGGCCGCACGTCGACGGCCACGCCCAAGAAGATCAACGTCGAATTCGTGAGCGCCAACCCGACTGGCCCACTCCATGTCGGCAACGCCCGCGGCGCGTTCGTGGGCGATCTGCTGTGTCGCGTCCTCACTGCCGCGGGCAATGACGTGACCCGCGAGTACTACTTCAACGACATCGGTGGCCAGGTCGAGCGTTTGGGCTTGTCAGTCCAGGCTCTGAAGCAGGGCGAGGCAGTGCCCGACGACGGCTACCACGGCGACTACGTCGGTGATCTCGCACGAGATCTGCCTGCTGACGTGTGGCAGCGCGCGCAGGACGAGCCTGATCGTGCCGGCTGGATCCTGGGCGAGTGGGCATCGGAGGCGGTGCGCACCGGCATCGAGCGCAGCCTCGAGAAGCTGGGCGTGCACATCGACGTGTGGAAGGGCGAGGGCTCGCTCCACAGCGACGGTTTCGTGGCACGGGCGATCGACAAGCTCAAGGCGAGCGGCGACATCTACGAGCACGATGGCGCGCAGTGGTTCCGCTCAACCAGGTACGGCGACGACAAGGACCGCGTCGTGATCCGCTCGAACGGCGAGCCCACCTATTTCGCGAGCGACATCGGCTACGTCAGCGAAAAGTTCGGCCGCGGCTTCGACGAGCTCATCTACATCTGGGGCGAAGACCATCACGGGACAGTCGCGCGCCTCAAGAATGCCGCGCAAGCGCTCGGCCTCGACCGCGACGCGACCAACGTGCTTCTCCTCGCCTGGGTGCATTTCGTGCGCGATGGCGTCCCGGTCTCGATGTCCAAGCGGACCGGCGAGTTCGTGACTCTCGACGAGCTCCTCGCAGAGGTCGGCGTCGATGCGGCACGGTGGTACTTCGCCTCACGCGCGCCCACCACCGGCATCGACTTTGACATCGAGCTGGCCAAGAAGGAGTCGAGCGAGAACCCGGCCTACTACGTCCAGTACGCCCACGCGCGCATCGCCTCGATCCTGCGCAAAGCGGTGGCGGAGGGCGTGAAGACGGCCGACTCACTCGCAGGCAGCCTGGCCGACGATCCGGTTGCCCTCGGACTGGCCAAGGACCTGCTTCGGCTACCGGACATCGTGCGCGACGCGGCCGA
>JBDTVN010000125.1:0-4649 GCA_040007155.1 Chloroflexota bacterium | reverse complement strand
ACCAGGACCGCGCCACTCGGAATCAGCCAGAAGGCGCTGACGAAAATGCCCGGAATGCCGCTGAAGGCGAGAGCGACGCCGCCAACGAGCATCAGGCCACCGATTGCGCCAAGGATGACCCGAATGACCGACACACCCTTGGTCATGGCGGGGTCACTCGCCCAGTTGGGGCGCGCTGGCGTCCTGGACGACGATGACGGACGTGCCGTAGGCCACTATCTCCGACATCGTGCCGGCCAGCTCGGATGAGTCGAAGCGCATCGAGATGACCGCGTTACCGCCCATCATCGTCGCGTTCTCGACCATGCGGTCGATGGCTTGGCGGCGGGCGTCCTCGAGCAGCGAGGTGTATTCATGGATCTCGCCGCCGCCCAGTGAGCGCAGGCCAGCCATGATGTTGCCGCCCAGCCCGCGGCTGCGGACGACGAGGCCGAAAACCTGTCCGCGCGTCTCGGTGACACGCCAACCGGCGATGAATGGTGCCGTTGCGATGAGCATGTGCAACCTCCCTAACTTGGCCAAAGGATAGGCCGCGCCTACTTGAGCGCCTTGCGTGCCTCGGCCAGGTCGCTGGGCAGAGGCCGCTTCACCTGGGAATTGTTCCACCTTCGCAGCGACGCCTGCGGGCTGCTGCTACGCGCTCCGCGGCGACCCAGCACGGGGACGGTGCTTGGCCGCCGCTCCGCTTGTATGCTCCCATCATGAGAGGACCGGGCTCGCTGCACGTCATCACAGGCTGCATGTTCGCCGGTAAGACCGACGAGTTGTTGCGACTATTGCGCCGCGCGTCGGTCGGTGGCCGCACGGTGATGCTGATCCGGCCCAGCGCCGATACGCGTTCTCCTGCGGAAGTGGCCGAGTCGCGCTCAGGCGCACGCTTCGACTCGATTGCGGTTGCTTCTGCGGCGGATATCGTGGGCATGGTTCTGCCCGCAAGGGCCGAGGTTGTGGCGATTGATGAGATCGAGTTCTTCGGTGATGAGGTGGCCGACGTGGCCGACCGCCTCGCGACCGACGGCTACGAGGTCATCGTGTCCGGTCTCGACACGGACTTCGCCGGGCGACCTTTTGGCGCCCTGCCGCATCTCCTGGCCCTGGCCGACACGGTCACCAAGCTGACCGCCGTGTGCGTCTTCCCGGGCTGTGGCGAAGAGGCGACGCGCACTCAGCGCTTGGTCAACAACGAGCCCGCTGCGATCGACGATCCGCTGATCGTGGTCGGCGGCACCGAGGGCGCGCGCGAGCCTGATCGGTACGAAGCTCGCTGCCGCACCCATCACCGTGTGGCGCCGCCGCGCCACGGCATGGCCAATGACGTGCTGCTCGAGTCCTACGGCAATGGCCACGAGGACGAATTCAGCCTGTCGGAGCTGCCGGCTCCCTAGAGCCCCGCGAATTTATGCAGTGGGCTCCGAGTCGACCGGCTTGTTGCGGAAGTAGGCCCAGAACGCAACCGACAGCAGCGCAAACACGACGAAGAGCGCCACGATTGTGAAGAGCGGCGTGCGCGTCGTCGACGACAGATAGCCCGACGCAGGGTTTATCAGGATATGGAAGAAGCAGAAGGCACCGACCAGCAGCAACGCTGCCCAGAACACCCGATTGGTGGCGTGCAACGGCTCGCCAGGCAGGAATCGGAAGGGCAGCAGCCCGAAGACGACGGCCTCGAGGCCAGCAACCAGCAGCGTCGACAGCGTCGTCGCCAGGAGCGTTGCGAGGAAGCCCTCCGGGTTGGGGCCGATGACCGTGAGGCCAAGCCAGGCAACGAGCGCCATGACAAGCAACGCAACCCCTGCTAGGCCATTTGCGCGACCCTGCTCGACTCGCGTCAATTGGCGCGCGAACACAAATCCCAGAACGATGCCGTACAGGTAGCCCGGCAGGAAGCCCGCAAGTCGGCTGATCAGCACGCACGCGAGGCCGATGACAAGGGTCACAGGCAGGGCACGCATACGCCACGCGCCATGGTTGCGCAGCGCGTCGACCAGCGACGGCGCCGACGCCGTGACGGTCGTGATGACGATGCCGATCGCCAGACCGACGATAGTGGCGGCGCCGCGCGCGTCAACGCCGACGTCCGGATCTAGCAGCGCATAGACGACCGCCGACAGCAACAGGAACAGCAGAATGCCGATGAAGCTATCCCAGAAGCCGCTCATGCGGCCGGCCGCGGCCTGGATCTCGTCGAGGCGGAACCAGCGGCGCACTGTGGCGTAGTGCGTCTCGAGCGTCGAGTTGAACAGCTGCGCAGGGAACGGCATCAGCAGGACGATCAGCCCGGCCAGAGCGAGGCTTTCGGCGATGACAAGCGGCTCGCTCGATACCTGGTCCGGCGGCGGAATCGAACGAACGAACCCTGTCGGTCCGATGCCCGCGGGCGTTGGCTCAATGACCGCTGCGGGGGAGGGGCTGGCAGTCGGGGCAGTCGGGATGATCGTTGCCGGGATGCCCGGTGTAAATGTGGGAAGGGTGGCCGGATCGACTTTCGCCCAGGCGACCAATTGTTGGACAGCCCGGTTGTCCGGAGTCGCGTTGTAGTCGGACGCGAGCAAACACGCCGCGTCTTCGAATGTGCTGCCCGTGGTGCCAGACGCGCGCGCGTGCGGGATGAAGGACACGATGTCGGCCGTGCTCGTGAACGCGCAGAAGGGCGCGGCGAAGTCGTAAAAGAACTGGTCGTGGTCTTGGGGCCAGGGCAATGGTCCCGACACGAAGGCCTGGAGCACGAGGGGATCCGCTACCGCAAATTGGACGATGTAAAAGACGCCGCTCGTTACCTCGCGTCGGCAGGAGTACTCGTCGCCCAGGCCGCCGGTGAATGTGTCGCACGTCATATCGAGGCCGCGTGTCAGAGCGAGGAGCGTGTCAACGCTCGGGCCCGAGATCGCTTGGGGCAGGGGAGTGGGCGGCGGCTCGTCGGCCAGGGCTGACTGGGCGAGCGCGGCCATCGCCAACAGCGCAACCAGGATCGCGCCGATGGTCACGGTCACGCGGGTGCGCGCGTGGTTCATTGCGCGGATGATGCACCACCCGACAGCACCGCTGCTAGCCTCCGGCGACATGGAATTCAGTCAGGTCACCTTGGCGGATGGGCGCGTCCTCGATGTCCTCTGTGGCGACCCCGGACCGAAGACCGGCCTGCTGTTTCACCATGGCACGCCAGGCAACTCTGTGCGCTACAAGGGCTGGTTCGAAGCCGTCGAGGCACGCGGCCTGCGGCCCGTCGCCTATTCGCGGCCGGGTTACGCGTCGTCGACTCGTCATCAGGGTCGGAGCGTGGCCTCCGCGGTCGGTGATTCCGCCGAGCTGCTCGACCAGCTGGGCATCGGTGACTTCTACAGCATCGGTGGGTCGGGCGGCGGCCCGCACGTGATCGCCTGCGCCGCCATGCTGCCCGATCGTTGCCGCGCGGCGGCCTCACTGGTCACGATCGCTCCATGGGGAGCACCGGGCCTCGACTACTTTGCGGACATGGCCGACATCAACATCAACGAGTTCAGCGCGTCGCTGGCGGGGGAGTGGGAGCTGCGTGAGCTTCTCGCGGTCGAAGGCGCGCCGCTGCAGGTGGTGACCGGGCCGGACCTGGCGGACGCCGTGTCCGTCGACTTGCCAGCGCCCGATCGCGCGGTCGCGACCGGCGCGTGGGCCGAGGACGAGGCATTCGGCATGCGCCGGGCGCTTGAGCACGGCATGGACGGCTGGGTCGACGACGATCTGGCCTTCGTTCAGCCGTGGGGCTTCGACCTGGCTTCGATCAGCGTGCCGGTGCACATCTGGCAGGGCGAGCTCGATCGGCTCGTGCCCTGGGCGCATGGTCAGTGGCTCGCCGCTCAGATCCCGGGCGCTCGGTTCAATCTCGCCAAGGGGGAGGGCCACTTCTCCCTAGGCGTCGCCAACCGCGACCAGATCCTGGACGACCTGATGGACGTGGCCTAGCGCCTCGTAACCCAGGCAACGCCCACCTGAGGCAACCACATGCCGATGCTATCATTGATAGCGGAGGTGTTTGGCTGTGGGTCAGTTGATCGTACGAAACGTTGACGAGGACATTCTTCGGGCCCTCAAGCGTCGTGCCGCACGCCATGGCCGCTCGGCCGAAGCCGAGCATCGAGTCATCCTGCGAACGGCCCTTGCCGAAGAGGCCGAACGAGACTCGTTCAAGGCCGCCTTGTCGGCGATACCGGATGTCGGCACCGATGAGGACTTTGAGTTCACCCGTGACCTGCCGCGCGCAGCCCTGTGAGCTGGCTGGTAGACACCAACATCCTGTCCGAGCTGCGCAAGGGCGCGCGGGCTAATCCAGGCGTCCGCACGTGGTTTGCCACGACACGCGAGGAGGACTTGTACACGAGCGTCCTTGTGCTGGGCGAGATTAGGCGCGGCATCGAGTCGATCAGGCGCCGCGACGTAACAGCGGCCACGGCGCTTGAGCAGTGGCTCGACCGCATCACCGCGACCTTCAGTGACAGGGTCCTGCCGGTCGACGCCAAGGTGGCAGACCGCTGGGGCTTCATGTATGTTCCGGATCCGCTGCCGACCGTGGACGGTCTGCTGGCGAGCACGGCCCTGGTTCACGACCTTGTGCTGGTGACGCGAAATGTCGGCGATGTCGCACGGTCCGGCGCGCGAGTCCTTGACCCGACGGACTA
>JBDTVN010000124.1:0-4652 GCA_040007155.1 Chloroflexota bacterium | reverse complement strand
ACCGCAAGACGCACATCCCGCACGTGAAGGGCTTCTGGGAGAAGTTCTACTTCCGCCCCGGGAACCTGGGCTATCCCGTGTTTGAAACGGCAGTCGGCCGGGTCGGTGTCTACATCTGTTACGACCGGCACTTCCCGGAGGGCGCCCGCGCCCTTGGCCTGAACGGCGCGGAGATGGTGTTCATCCCCTCCGCCACCTCGCGCGGCTTGTCGGAATACCTGTGGCGCGTCGAGCAGGTCTCACACGCCGTGGCGAACGGCTACTTCGTGGGCACGATCAACCGCGTCGGCATCGAGAAGGACCTGGGCGATGACGACTTCTACGGCCAGTCTTACTTCGTCGATCCGCGCGGCCAGTTCATCGGCAACGTGGGCGATGCACACAACGAGGAGCTCATGGTGCGCGACATGGACCTCGACATGATCCACGAGGTCAGAAACACGTGGCAGTTCTACCGCGACCGTAGGCCCGACGCGTACGGCGACCTCGTCCGACCGTGACGATGAACCTCACCCGCCTCAGCCTGTACTACGTCGTCGCCTACCTGGCCGTCGCCGGCCTGTCTCTGCTGTTGGTACCTAACTTCGCCCTGAACCTGCTGTTATCGAACAACGCGGCGGCGTATGGCGACGTGTTCCCGCGCTTCGTGGGCATGGCGCTTATCGGGCTGGACGTCCTCGTGTTACAGATCGTCCGACTGCGCATTGAGCAGCTCTACTCGACCACGCTGGCAGTGCGGATCTTCTTCATCGTCGTGCTGGTCGGGCTGTACCTCATCGCCAAGGATCCGTTCTTCCTGGTCGTGGTCGCGATCATCGCCGTGGGCGTGGCAATGACCGGCTATGCGTACCTGCGCGAGCGTCACTGAGGCCCGTCAGGTGTTAAGAACCCGCTAGATCGCAGATGACCGTCAGATCGATCGTCGCGCCATCAGGCGCGTCCACTTCTAAATCGAGCGTTGCATCAGTCGGCGAAGTGTCCAGAAAGACAGTGCCATCGCCTTCGCCGTTCTTGGGGTCCAGCGCGTAGCTGATGCCGCCGTCCGCGCCGCCCACACTGATCTCGGCGGTGAGGCTGTCGCTCTCGTCGGTCTTGGCCAGCGCGGCGTCGTTGAGCACGAGGTCGAGCGCGACGAACCCGTCGGCGGCGCCGTTATCGGCGTAAGTCACCGTGAACTTGTTCTGCGCCGGCGCGTAATGACACCCGCCCTGCGTGACGGCGCGGAAGGAACCGTCGTGCGGCCCGCCGGTGATCAGGAGCTCGATTTCAGCCTGTGGTCCGGTGGCCACGGGCTGCGGGGTCGCGCTGGAGGCAGGTGCGGAAGTCGGCTGACCCGTGCCAATCGGGCTCGGCGTCGCCTGGGGCGGCACGGAGTAACCGGCACACCCGACAACAAGCAGGCCAAGACTGAGCGCGGCAAGGCGATTCATCGGCCCTAGGATCGCTCAATGCCGACGGACGCGCGGGGTATCCTTCGCGCTCCTGTAGCGAGCAGAGAGGGACATCGCCGAGCATGGACTTCGGATTCACGCTCAAGCCCGATCACACGCTTGAGCGCACCATCGCCCTGACCAAGCAAGCTGAAGCGGGCGGCTTCAGCCACGGCTGGCTATTCGACTCGCACGTCCTGTGGAAGGACCCCTACCCGCTCCTGACGGTCATGGCGCTCAACACGTCCACGCTGCGCATGGGCACGTGCGTCACCAATCCGGCCACACGTGAACCCAGCGTCACCGCGAGCACGCTGGCGACGCTCAACGAGATCAGCGGTGGGCGGATGGACCTGGGTATCGGGCGCGGCGACTCTGCCCGGCGCGTCATGGGCAAGCCGCCAACGACGCTCGCCCGGCTGGAGGCCGCGACCAACGAAATCCGCGACCTGGTCGAGGGCCGCACGGTCGCCGAAGACGGCACAGACATGCATTTCACCTGGACGCGGCGCGACAAGCTGCCTGTCTGGATCGCGGGCTACGGGCCCAAGGCGCTCGAACTGACCGCGCGTATCGCTGACGGCGTGATCCTGCAACTGGCCGATGTCGATCTCATCCGCTGGTTCGTCGGCCAGCTGCGCGATTACGCGAAGGCGGCGGGGCGCGATCCCAGGGCACTCAAGGTGATGGCCGCCGCGCCGGCGCACGTCGGCGACAAGTCGATGTGCCGCGAGCGCGTGCGCTGGTTCCCCGCCCTTGTGGGCAACCACGTGGTTGATCTCGTGAACAAGTACGAGCCGGCCGACCTGCCCCGGGGATTGACCGCATACGTCCGGAATCGCGCGGGCTACGACTATCTGCACCACGCCGAGGTCGGTTCGGACAACGCCGGCTTCGTCACCGACGACGTGGTCGACCGCTTCTCCGTGATCGGGTCAGTCGACGACCACCTGGCCAAGCTGGCCGAGCTGGCCGACGCGGGGGTCGACCAGTTCAACATCTACCTGATGAACGGCGACGAGGAAGACACCCTCACAACCTACGCGCGCGACATCATGCCGCGCATGGCCGGAGTTGCCGCGACGCACTAAGCGGCCGTCGGCCTGAAACGATATGGCGCGCAGGTTCGTCGTAATCATTTAGGAACGACTGGCCAGCCCGCTTGGGCTGCTCCAGGGGGCGTCGCACCTATACTTTGGCGCCCCAGCCCCGTCCACGCGCGCATGAGAACCATGTCTTGATTTGTCCTAACTGCGGGCGGCGCAACTCAGGTGGCGCCACCTTCTGCAGCCGCTGCCATCAGCGCCTGCCGCTTTCGAACAGGATCGACCAGAACCGTCGCCGCACCGTCGTGGTCGAGCCACGCGGCGGTGGCGGCAGTGGCGCGCTCGTGCTCGCCGTGGCGCTGTTGGCTGGCTTCCTGTTCATTGGTGGCGCGGCGGCAATTTACCTGTCGCAGCCGCAAGCAACGGCCGGCCCGACCGACATTGCCTTCGCCTCTGGCTCGCCTACGCTGCCGCCATTCGTGCAGCCGACAGCCACACCCAGCCCGATGCCATCGCCGACCTTCATCCTGCTGCCATCCGACTCGCCGACCTTTGGCAGCTTCTCGCCCTTGCCGACAGACACGTTCGGCTTCCCGACTCCCCAGCCGACCCCACATCCGACCCCGCAGCCGACCAACGGGCAGCCCACCCCGACGCCAAACCCGACAGCTCGGCCAGTCGTGCTGAAGTTCGCATGTGGCCAGATCGGGACGAAGAAGCAGATAGGGTGCAGCGATAACTCGACCGGCCCAGTCGCGTCGCGCGAGTGGAACTTCGGTGACAACACTCCGCTCGTCTCCGACAGGCAGCCCATTCACACCTATTCGGAGTACGGCACGTACACGGTCACACTCTTGGTAAACGGCGCGGACGGCAAGCAGTACTTCAAGCAGAAGGAGTTCACGCTCCAGCCGCCACCGTCGCCAACCCCGACTCCCTCGCCCACTCCGGCTGTGACGCCCACTCCGGCTGCGACACCAACGCCCTCGGACACGCCCCCTCCCACTCCCTCATCGTCGACTACAGCTCCGGTGGCCTCGGTGATCGTCGAGTCCGCCACTCCTACCCCGGATGTGACCCCCACGCCCTAAATCGGCGTTGTTGCGCGTCTAGAATCCACGCAAGTGGCTGATTTCGTCATCTGCCCCCGATGTCGGAGGCAGAATCCAGCCGACTCGATCTTCTGCAACCGTTGCGGCGTGCGCCTGCTCAACACAGGCGTCTACTACAACCGGCGCGAGGGGGGATCGTCGGTTGGCATGGGCCAACTCCTGCTCGGACTGGGCGTGCTGGTGCTCGCCGGCCTGGTGCTCGGTGGTGGGGCGATCTTCCTCTTGGGCAATCGGCCAAGTGCCACACCAACGCACGTCGCTGCCGGCCCCACCCCGACGGGCACCGCGACGCTTTCAACGGCTTCGCCAACGGCAATTCCGCTGCCCACCCTGGTGAGTTTCCCGCCCACGCCGACCCTGCTTGCCACGATCTTCCCAACAGTGGCGCCGACCATCACGCCCGAACCGACGCCCCTGCCCACACAGACCCCGGCGCCCACCCCCGCGGCCACTCCGCTCGCCTGCGCGGTCGCTTCGCAGGGCACGGACGTCAAACAGTGGCAGCTCGGTCTGGGGCACGACACGCAGAAGGTCCCAAATCCCAAGTCGTGGTGCATCCGCCACGTCACGATCGGCAGCTGGTCGGGCTGGGGCCAGGCGCGCTTGATGCTCAACAACAAGGTGGTCTTCCAGGCAAGCTGTCTGCCGCCCGGGCCATGCTCCAATGCCGACCAGGATTTCGCGCCGCCCTATCAGGTCAACCACGGCAAGGTGCTGCGCTACGACTTCACGTGCTTCGACGATCCGGCAACGCCCGACCCGATCAACGAATGCACCGACGCCACGCCTGACGGCGCCGTAATCACGATCTCGTACGAGGCTTTCCTCGCGCCGTAACATTCGGCCATGAGAGTTCTGATCACTAACGGCACGGTCGTAAACGCCGACGGGTCGACTGTGGCTGACGTGCTGGTCGATGGCGAAAAGATCATGGCGGTCGGTCGGGGCCCCGCCGGATCTCCACTGGCGGCCGGAGTCGAGCAGACCATCGATGCGACAGGCAAGTACGTGATGCCCGGCGCGATCGACGTCCACACCCACATGGAGCTGCCGTTCGGCGGCAC
>JBDTVN010000123.1:0-4653 GCA_040007155.1 Chloroflexota bacterium | reverse complement strand
CGACGCACGGCGTCGCCGTGTCGATCGCGATTGCCTCGCCGCTCGGCTCATCGCCAAGAACGTAGAGGTTGGTCGCGATCGGCCCGACGACGCGCGTCAGTAACTTCACCAGCCGGTCATGGCGCTGGAGTAGGCGTCACCGGCTGGAGTGAAGGGAGCGGCAGGATGAACTGATTGCCCTCCGGCAGCAGCATGATCTGCACGTTGGGGTTGAGCTTCTGAATCGCCTGCCAGCGAATGAGCTGGTCGGTCAGCGACCCGTTGATCGAAGCATTGGCGTCGGCCTGGCCGGCGGCGGTCTCGCGCAGCGCGTCTGCCGCGCCCACCGCGGTGGCGACGACCTGCTGCGCCTGGATGCGCTTCTGCTCGAGGATCTGCTGCTCGCGCTGGACGTTCTGCTGCTCGACCTGCTTGGACGTGATGGCCGCGTTGTATTCGTCCGGGTAGCCGATGTCGACGATGTAGATGTCGTCGACGATGATGTGGTAACGGCTCAGGTTCTCGCCCAACTGCGTCTTGGTCAGCTGGCGAATCTCATCGCGCTTGTTCAGGATGAACGTTGGGCTGTTGCTGTCGGCCGAGTACGCCGGGGTGACCTGCTTGATGTAATCGCTGAACGCAGGATCGATGATCTTGCTGGCGAAGTCGGTGCCGACGTTCTGGATCAGTTGCCCGGCAAATGCTGGGTCGAGGTGGTAGTTCATTGTGCCCGTCACGGTGACCTGCAGGTTCTCCGACGTCGCGGCAGTCAGCTGCTGGAAGTTGTGCGGCTGAACTCTGGTGTCCACCTCCTCGACGTTGTTCACGAACGGCACGACCCATGACGCGCCGGGGTATAGAACGGTCGCCTGGACCTGCCCCAGGAAGCGCACGACACCGACATAGCCGGCGGGCACGATCACGACGCCCAGTGACAGCACCCACAGGACGAAGAAGGCAACAACGCCCCCGATGAGGGTGCGCCGGAAGGGGTAGCGCATCTTTGGCGGCGGGGCGTCGGCATTGGCGTTCGCGTTGGTGCCGAATCTTCGGCTCTGCAGCTCGATCTGGTGTGCGCGCTGATCGGGCACAGCAGTGACGAGGATGGCGCCGACCGCACACAGGATCAGCAGGACCAAAAATATCGCCGGCAAGAAATCCACCTATACCTCCTTCGACAATGAAGCTGGGACGATGTTACGCGGCCTCGTGCAGCCTGAAGAACACGCCAAAACGACGGACGTGGCGGCGGCCCAGGCGGTAGACGAGGTTGCCCGGGAACGGGTGCTGCCCGGTGGCGCGGATGGCCTGTTCGCGCTCGTCGCCTGGCGGGAGGCGCACGGCAGAGAAGCGCCATTCCACGCCGTTGGGGTAACGCAATGTCCCTCCGCCCGCGGCTTCCAGGTCGCGCGTCCAGCCCACTTCGCCGTTCGGATGGCCCAGGTAGAGTCCGCCGCCTGCGTGGAGCAAACCGAGCATCCGGCGGCGCTCGCCCTTGCCGTCCCGCCGCGCAACCCGTAGCTCAAGGACGTTGCCGATGCCGCCACGGCGCCACACAGCGCGGATGGCTGGATCGAATCGAGCGAGCAGCCGGTATTGCACGTTGAACGCGCCGCGCCAGAATGACGACATCTGGTGCTGAGAATAGGGAGGGTCGAGTCGATGAGTGCGCACTTCACCTGGTTCGGCCATTCGTGCGTCGAGCTGCGCACGCCCGGCGACAAGGTCGTGCTGTTCGACCCGTGGTTCGGCAACCCGACATCACCGCGCGCCGCGGCTGACGTCGCGCGCTGCGACGTGATGCTCGTCTCGCACGGCCACTTTGACCACATCGGCAGCGCACCGCGCCAGGTGCGTGACGCGGACGCGCTGTCGATCGCGCGGCGCACCCAACCGTCATGGCCGTGCATCCACGAGCTGTCGCTGTGGCTCGAGCCACAGCTCGAGAACAGCGGCGTCGAGATAATCGGCATGAACAAGGGCGGCACCCTCCAAACGCGCGGTATCGGCGTGACGATGGTTCATGCCGACCACACGGCCGGTGACTGGTCGGCCGCCGGCGAAGGGCCGCTCTACCTGGGCGAGCCGGTCGGTTTCGTGCTGGCCCTCGAGGATGGCAAACGCGTCTATTTCGCGGGCGACACCGACGTGTTCGGCGACATGGCCCTGATCCGCGAGCTGCACAGACCGGATGTCGCATTCCTGCCGATCGGCGGCCACTACACGATGGGTCCAGCTGGGGCCGCACGCGCGGCGCAGCTGCTCGGCATCACGACCGTCGTGCCCATCCATTACGGCACCTTCCCCATCCTGGCAGGCACTCCTGACGAGCTGCGCGCGGAGCTGTCGAGGCTTGGCGCGAACGTCAATGTGATCGCGCCAGACCGGGGTGTCGAGACCGCCCTGTACTAGATCGGGTCGCGCAGATCCGGTAGCGGGATGGGCTCAGGTGGCGGAGAGCCGGTCGGTTCGCTCAGTCGGAGCCCGTACCAGGCAACATCCACCCAGCGGCCCATCTTCCAACCCACCCGCTCGTAGACAGCGATGCGCGTCATGCCGATCTTTCCGTGGAGCGCGACGCTTGCGGGGTTGGGCAGCCCGATGCCGGCGTAGACGTTGACGAACCGCTGACGGCGCAGAACTGGCAGCAACGCCTCGTACAGGGCGCGACCTATCCCCTGGCCGAGGTGGGCGGGATCGACGTAGACGGAGATATCGACCGACCACCGATATGCCGCGCGTTCCCGATGCGAGCTGGCGTAGGCATAACCGACAACGCCGCCGTCGACGTCGGCGACCAGCCACGGCGTGCGCGCGAGGACGGCGCGCATACGCTTGGCCATCTCCGCGGCGTCGGGCACGATCTCCTCGAAGGAGGTGGTGCTACCGACTACCGCGGGGGCGTAGATCTGGGCGACACGGGCTGAGTCGGTGGCCGGATCGGCGAGTCGGATGTTCACCGCGGGTGCCAGGAGACAATGCCAATCTTGGTCGGCGACCAGTCGAAGGCGTAGCGGCCGTCGCGTTCCATCGCGGTTTCGAGGACGAGCCGGCGTAGTTTCTGGTCCTTGGCGCTCCCCTCTTTCAGCCACAGTTGACGGCGCGCCATCGCATGCGCCTCGTCGAGAGTCGCGAATGACGGCGGGACGCGGTCGGTGAGAGTGATCTCAGCCAGCCGGCCGCGCGCGGTCAGAAGCGTCAGGAATTCCGGCAGGGCGGGCAGTCGGACACGAGGTTCGCCATGGATCTGCTCCCAGAAGAGCGTCGCGCTGGTCTGCATCGACGATTCGCCCATGACCGCGACGCACAGTCGGCTGGCCTGAGACTCCAGCTGGTCAACGAACTGCCCGATCTGCTCGATGTCATAACCAACATGCGCCATCAGCGCCACATCCCCAGCGGGCGGGTCAGCCATGGGCCAACGACCGTCAATCGTCTCGACATTGCTGATGCCGTTCGCGGCCGCGTCCTCGCGCAGCGCGCCCAGCATCGACGCGGA
Source organism: Chloroflexota bacterium (assembly GCA_040007155.1). GTDB lineage: Bacteria > Chloroflexota > Limnocylindria > Limnocylindrales > CSP1-4 > JALYGJ01. The sequence continues at coordinate 1,175 of JBDTVN010000123.1, read as the reverse complement.
CGGATCGATGGTCACGACCTGGCGGACGCGCAGCGCCAATGGCAGGGCGTAGCGGCCGCCGCCGGCGCCCACGTCGAGCCACACGTCATCGGGCTGCACCAGCGCCACCAGTGAGTTGAGCGTCGCATCGTCGGTCCGCCGCGGATCCATCCGGAAACGGTCCTTGACGGGAGCGTAGAAGTCGGCCGGATCGGCAACCTCGCGGCGGGCGTCGACCTGCGCCAGGTCGGCCAGAACACGCGCCCGCCACGCATCGAGTAGATCCGCGACACCAGGCGAGAGGGCGTCAGACATCGTTGCCGACCATAATCTCCCCAAGGTTATGGCTGAAATCGAGTTGGGGGACGCGCGCCGGGAACGCATCGAGCGACTGCCCGCGCTGCTGCGTGAACGAATCCTGATCCTCGACGGCGCGATGGGCACGCTGATCCAGTCGCACGGCCTGGACGAGGCGGGCTTCCGCGGATCGCGCTTCGCTGACCATCCGCGCGACCTTAAAGGCGCGAACGAGGTGCTCAACCTGGTCCGGCCGGACATCGTCAAGTCGATCCACGCGGCTTACTACGACGCTGGGTCCGACATCGTCAGCACGAACACTTTCAACGGCACACGCATCTCGATGGCCGATTACGGCCTCGAGCCGTATGTCGAGGAGATCAATCGCGCGGCGGCGGCGATTGCCCGTGAAGCCGCCGATGAGGCCAGCGCCGCAGACCCACACAAGCCGCGCTTCGTCGCGGGCTCACTTGGGCCGACGAATAAGACCGCCTCGATCTCGCCCGACGTTAACGATCCCGGCGCGCGCAACGTGACCTGGGACCAGCTTGTCGTCGCGTACCACGAGGCTGCGCGCGGCCTGGTTGCTGGTGGCGCGGACATCCTGCTGATCGAGACCATCTTCGACACGCTTAACGCCAAGGCGGCGATTTTCGCCGTCGAGACGCTCTTCGACGAGCTCGGCTTTCGCCTGCCGACCATCGTCAGCGGAACGATCACCGACCTGTCGGGTCGGACCCTGTCCGGTCAAACGGTGGGCGCCTTCTGGGATTCAGTGCGGCATGCGCGGCCGTTGGCGGTTGGCCTGAACTGCGCACTGGGCGCGCGAATGCTGCGGCCGTACGTCGCCGAGCTGGCGCGCATTGCCGACGTTCCCGTCGTGACCTACCCCAACGCCG
>JBDTVN010000122.1:0-4655 GCA_040007155.1 Chloroflexota bacterium | reverse complement strand
GGATCGAAGATGCGGCACAGATCGAGGAACGCCACGATCCCGCCGCGCGCCTGGGCCTGAGCGAGGCAATGCAGCGCGAGCGTCGTCTTGCCGCTGGAGCGCGCACCGCGGAAAGAGGCACTGGCGCCACGCGGCAAACCACCAGTGCCGAGCAACGCGTCGAGCCGCGCGAAACCAGTTGGAAGGATCTCTGCGGGCAACGCTGCGACGGACTCCGCTGGCGCTACCTCGAGGGCGAGCGCGCCATCGGTTTGGAGGGCCGGCTCAGCACCCACGCCAACCCGCACCGCGGCACTCCCCCAACGCGACTCGAGTCGAGCGAGAGCGGACCCCAATGCGGGCTGTGCGGGCATCCCGGCAGCATAGAACAGATGTTCTATAAGTCAACAGTACGACCGGCGCAAGAGACGTCCGATACGATCGGCCGCTATGACCGACGACCCGACCAACAACAATCCCGACCAGCCGAGCCAGCCGGCCAACGAACCGACCCCAGCGCCTCCCCCAACCCCACCCTCCGAGCCTTCAGGAGTGGGCTTCGCCGCGATCGATGGGCCGGGTCAGCAAGCGCCGGCCCAGCCGCCTCCCCCGCCATCGCCATCGGCCCCCGTCTATCAATATGACTACTCGCGTACGCCCAACAGCGGCGGTGGAGCGCCGGTGCTGCTCATCGCTGTGCTGGGATTCGTGCTCGTGCTGGTGGTCGGAGTCGGGGCCATGCTCGCCCTGGGTATCGGTCCATTCGCCAAGCCAACGCCCGCGCCGACGCTTGTTGCTCAGCCAACTCCCACCGCACGGCCGGAAACCCCGGCGCCCACGGCGACCAGCGCACAGACAACCCCCGCGCCGACAACCGCCGCGCCGAGCCCATCGGGAAGCGCCGGCCCGACGGCCACGCCCATCGCCAGTGGTGATGTCAAAGACGCTCTGCTCAGCCACATCCCCGAGGCAATTCGCGACACCTGCTTCGTCAGCGTGCCCGGCGGTAACAGCACGATCGTCGCGCTCGCGACGTGCAGCGCTGACGACGGCAACATCGCTCTGACCTACTTCCAGTACGACAGCTACGACTCGATGTTCCTGCCGTACGAGGGCTTCCGGATGGCGTCGCAGATCGAGCCGGGGACCGGCAACTGCAGCGATCACGACAGCTGGCCGGCCGAGGACGGCTTCAACATCAGCGGCCAGCTCGCGGGCCGCTGGCTATGTACTGAGGCGCTCGGCGCGACATCCATCTACTGGACCGACAACCGACTGAACATCATGAGCCAGGCCACCCAGGCAGTTCCCGACTACGAGCGGTTCGTCAACTTCTGGCTCCACGAATCCGGACCCGACCTCTAGCCGCAAAGCCGAGTTCGAAGAACCGCCTTGGCGGGACTTCGAGCGAGGCGCGCAGCAGCGCCCCGAGGGGCGACTGCGGAGATAGATCTAGTCCGAATTCGGGGCGGTCCGGGCCAGGTCCGCGGCGGGCCAACTGAGCTCATGGTCGGGGTCGGAGGTCTCTGTCTCTGCCAGCTCGAGGCGCTCGACGCGCTCCTTGATGCTGAGCATCTGCTTGCGCGTCATGAGCACGATGCCGGTGCCCATGATCTCGCCCAGCACCGCGGTTGCAGGGCCGCTCCCCGGGGTCTTGGCGCTGAAGCGCTCGATCAGCCGTGTGCCGCCGTCCTCGGGTTGGAGGTAGAAGGCCCAGGACGCCTTGATCTCGGGGTATGACGCTTTGTCGGAGCGCTCGGCCTGACTTCTCAGTAGGTCCGTGTCGGTGTAGAGGACGAGGGCACGCTCGCGCTCGACGACCTTGACCAGGAAGCCGCCACCGGGGTGCGTCGGCATGATGTCGCCTACGTTGAGCGCCTGGAACTCGGGCATCACGTCTTCGGTCGCGGTCTTGGCGTCGAGCTGGTCGTACGAGTACCAGCCGGCACGGCCAAAGCCCATCTGGACGAGCCACGGCCAGACCTTGGAAACAGGGGCGTGGATGGTGATGCCGCGCGTCTCGACGTGGGAGGGATCGGCGATCAGATCGTCACCGGGCAGCGGCTGCTCGGCCTCGTGTGGATCCAGGCCCCAGCCGCGCACCTTGGGCCGAACGATCGCGAAATAGGCGACGCCAGACGCCACGAATGCCGACACCACCGCGAAGAAAAGCGCCCGAATGATTCGCATCTTCACACCTCCACCGGCATGGTCGCACGCGCGGCCCGGACGCTGCACGGCACAACGTAGTGGAAGGCCGCGACGATCCACCGGCCGTCGAGGGCCGCACAAGGGACCGTCGGTATACTCACGCCTCGCGTGGGGATGTAGCTCAGCTGGAAGAGCACCGCGTTCGCATCGCGGGGGTCAGGGGTTCGAGTCCCCTCATCTCCACCATCTTCCTGAGGTTTTGATGGCGCTTTCCGACCACGTCCGGGCAGAGATCGACGAGCTGTTGGCGAGCATGGAGTTGCTCTCCGACGACGATGTCGCCTTCCTGGCCGAGCTCTGGGAAAAAGAAGACCAAGACGCCCGACGATCCGCCTGGGTGAAGGCCAAAGCCGCGATCGAGGGCGCCGGCCTGATGAAGGAACTCGATCGCTTCCGCGTCGCCGTGGGCGAGTGGATGCAGGCCAGCTCGTCGGACTTCCAGGGCATCGAGGGCTTGCTCGGCGGTTCGGGTGGACCGGCCGGGGCTCGGCGTACGGCGGCACCGGCGCTCATCGACTATGCCGCGGCGGCGATGGCCGGCGACGAATTGGACGAGAGCGATCGCGGCGTGATGGTCCGACCGTGGAGCTCGCTGACAGAGGATGAGTCGGAGCCAGAGCCCCTCTAGTCGGGGCTCCGAGTTTCAGAGCCCTCCGACCGGCGGATGTGGACATATCCCACAACTGAGACGGATTCGGCCTGATTCGCGCTCGATCGTGGCTGTCCAGATCGACTTCCGCGTTTCTTATGTGGACATTGCACACAAAACACGCCGAACTGCGTCCTGAAATGCCCAAAACGGGCGGCTCGGGTCCCGGTTGTGGGCCGCTAACACACCTCGTGACGAGGGTGATCGGGGCACTAGTCGAGCGCCTCGCGCAACTCGTCGTTGTGGTCGCGCAACCACTTGCGGGCCGCGCGGTGGTCGCCATAGTGCTTCTCCACCAGGTGCCAGAAGCGCTTCCCGTGGCCGCCCCAACGCAGATGCGCCAGCTCGTGCACCACGACGTAGTCGAGCACGTCCGGCGGCGCGAGGATCAGCCGCCAGCTGAACGACAAACCGCCGCTGGGTGAGGCACTGCCCCAGCGCGATTTCTGGTCGCGCACCGCGACGGTGCCTGGCTTGACTTCCATCTCAGCCGCGCGAACGGTGATGCGTCCGGCCAAGACCTCGCGCGCCTCCTTGCGCAGCTGTTTCTCGAGCGCCTCGCGCTGAGCCGCGTTGGCGATGCGCACTACGCGCGCCGCGCCGTTGATGCGCAGCACCCGCCCGGCGGCGACGGATGGCCGCGTGGCCAGCTTGATGCGCCGCTCCTCGAACTTGGCTCGTTGGCGCGCGACCCAGTCGCGGTGCTTGTTGAAGAGGTCGGTCGCCTCGCGCTCGGCCGCGCGCAGCGGCATGACGATCAGCGCTTCGCCGTCGTCGGTGAACTGCAGGCGCACGCGGCGGGCCTTGGGGGAGCGCCGGATAACGAACTCCGGCCGCGGCTCGACCGGACCCCATAAGGGCAGACTTCCCGACCGATCCTGCGCCATGGCTCGATGCTCGCCGCTGCTGGAAGGCGCGCTCGCATCGGCGGGGCGAGAGCTCAACTGGGAGAGGTCACCCGCGACCCGACTCGACAGTTCGCTGTTCCTCGATAGTGAGCTCGGCGAGTGGAGCGGCCTCCAGGCGGTCGTCGGGGATCGAGGCTCCGCTTTCGATGGATCGACCGTAGGTGCCAGCCGCCAGCCGCGCCTCCGCTCGACCGACCGACGCCAATTGCTCGCGCAGGCTGCTGATCAGCGCCATGTCGACTCCCACAGCCTGGAGGTCGGAGCCGATTTCGGCCGCCTCGCCAGTTTGCTGGCCCTCGAGGAGAAACTCGTCCCGCACGTCGGCGGTCAAGCCCTTAAGTGCGGCCTCAATCCTCGCTCGCTCCGCAGCGACGAGCTTCCGTGCCTTCTCTTCGTTCATGCGAGACCGATCCCCTGCATTCATTACCCAAGCCGGATTGATTCAAACGCGTCCACGGGAACTACGACGGACTTTGATGGTAGTACACGGGCTATCGTGGGACCGGGCGACGGTAGAGTGGAGCCGACCTCCTGCTAGAATTCGCGCTCGCATCCGCGGGGCGATAGCTCAGCTGGGAGAGCATCTGCATGGCATGCAGAAGGTCCGGGGTTCGAGCCCCCGTCGCTCCACCAACTCGCGAATGAGAGACATGGCAACGACCAAGACGGATCAGTTCGGCCGCTCAGGCGCCCGCCTCGTGCTTACCGGGGTCGCCGGCGCTTAACGCGCCTGCGCGACCCAGAACCTTCCGGATCCGTCCACCCTCGCCCCGACTCAACGAAGGGCCATGCCATGACCGCCGAACCGACTAACGCACCCGAAACGACCGAAAGGTCGCGCTACAACCCAGCCGAGATCGAGCCGCGCTGGCAGGCGCGCTGGGAAGAGCTGGGCCTGCACACGACCG
>JBDTVN010000121.1:0-4683 GCA_040007155.1 Chloroflexota bacterium | reverse complement strand
TGGAAATGCCGTATGGGGCAACCCATCGAGGGTTCGAATCCCTCCCTCTCCGCCACCACATTGATCGCCGGTATGATTTGCAGGCCGTGCTAGGCGGGGAACTAGCGGCGCCCTGTACCTGCAATCCGCTTCAGCAGGGCTGAATTCCCACCCGAGGCCCGCGTTTGCGAAGGCCGGCGGGAAGATTGGTGTTGAGGATCGGGTCCCGCGCAGCGGCGACGCGTGAACCTCGTCAGGTCCGGAAGGAAGCAGCGATAAACGCTGCTCGTCGGGTGCCGCGGACAGGCCTGGTCTGAGCCGATCTCCTCGTTGGGCACGTGAACGTCACCGGTCGACGGCGGGTGCACGGCTAACTCCCTTACTTCCTAAACTGCATCGGTGGCCCAAGACACGACACCTGCGATCCCGACCCAACCGCCGCACCAGGCGCTCTACCGGCGCTGGCGCTCGCAGACGTTCAAGGACGTGGTCGCCCAGGACGCCATCGTCGAGACGCTGCGCAACGCCGTCCGACTGAACCGCCTCGCGCACGGTCTGCTTTTCGTCGGACCAAGAGGCACGGGCAAGACCTCCACGGCGCGCATCGTGGCCAAGGCGGTCAACTGTCCCAACGTTGTCGACGGCGAGCCCGACGACACGTGCGAATCGTGCGTCGCCATCCGTGAGGGCCGCGCGCTCGATGTAGTGGAGCTGGACGCCGCGAGCAACAACCGCGTCGACGACATGCGCGAGCTGCTGCCGCGTGTTTACACCACGGCCGCGGACCTGAGGCGCAAGGTCTTCATCATCGACGAGGTCCAGCGCATCAAGGAGGGCTGGGACGTGCTCCTCAAGACGCTCGAGGAGCCACCGCCCGACGTGCTCTTCATCTTCTGCACGACCGACCCCAGCGGCATCCGCCCCGCCGTCATCTCGCGACTGCAGCGCTTCACCTTCCGGCCGCTCCCCGAGAAACAGATCAGCGGCAAGCTGCGTCGCATCGCCCAAGCTGAAGGGCGCAGCATCACCGATGACGCGATCGAGCTGATCGCCCAGCGCGCCGCCGGCGGAATGCGCGACGCTGAATCGATGCTCGACCAGGTCATCTCGAGCGGCATCGACGCCATCAGCGCCGACTCGGTGCGCGACCTGCTTGGCCTGGCCGAGATGGAGAGCGTCGATCGCTTCATTGATGACCTGGCGTCGGGCGATGCGCTCGACGGCATTCGCCTGCTCGACGATCTCGAGAGCGACGGCCGCGATCTTGTCGCGTTCGCGGATCAGGTCGTCGCGCGCATGCGCGAACAGCTTATAAGTGCGCTCAGCACGACGGGCCGCGCCGGCGCGGACCGCGCCCCGCGACTGACTCGCGCCGCGCGTCGGCTCGCCGGTCTGGACGTGAACCGCGGCGCCGCCGGTGGCTATCGGCTGCAGCTCGAGCTCGCGCTGTTGGAAGGCGGCGACGGCGCAAGCACCGACACCCCATCGGCCAGCCAGCCGACTAGTCGGCCTGTTGCGCTACCCGCTCGGCCGCCACAGGCAGTCAGGGTCGAGGTGGAAAGCAAGGTCAAGACGGAGAGCAAGCCGGCCGAGTCGGAAACCATCCCGGTAGAGTCGGAGCCCAGGTCTGAGCCCAAGCGCTCTGAGTCGGCCCCGGCTACACCAGCCGCCGCCGCCGTCGCCGTCGACGACGCCCTCGCCGAGCTCATCGCCGCCTGGCCCCAAATCGTTGAACGCGTCAGTCGCAATCCGGCCGACCGGCCGCTCATCAATGCCTGCCGGCCGGTTGAGGTGAGCGGCGCGACCATCGTCCTGGGCTTCCCCGAAAGCCAGGCGTTCATGCGCGATATCGCTACGAGGAAGCAGCGCAAGCTCGAAGAGGGCATCGGCGAGGTCCTGGGCCGCCCGGTCGCCGTTCGTTGCGTTGCCACCAACGTCGAACTCATTCCCCAGGACGTGATCGCCAGTTCGGACAACGGCGAGGACCTGGTGGAGCAGGCGCGCAAGATATTTGCCGATGACCTGGCCGACGTGGCCGAGGTCGACTAAACAACCGGAGGAAAACAGTGGGCTACGGAAACCTGGCCAAGATGGCGCAGCAGATGCAGGCCGAGATGGCCAAGGTTCAGGCCGAGATCGAGACGATGAGCGTCGAGGGCACGGCCGGCGGCGGCGTGGTCAAGGCGGTCGTTAACGGCCACGGCGAAGTGGTGTCGCTCACCATCAGCCCAGACGCGGTTTCGTCGGACGACGTCGAGATGCTCCAGGACCTCATCACTGCCGCGGTCAACGACGGCGTCCATCAGGTCAAGGCGCAGATCGACGAGAAGACGAAGCGCATCACGGGCGGCATGAACATCCCGGGTATGCCCGGCATGATCGGCTAGGGGAGCGGCTTCGATCCTTGGCCGCGCTCATTGAACCTGTTGCGCGACTGATTGAGGCGTTGTCGCGCCTGCCCGGCGTCGGGCCAAAAACTGCGCAGCGGCTCACGTACCACTTATTGCGTGCGCCGGAAGCCGAGGCCCGTGCCCTGGCCGCGGCGCTGATCGCTGTGCGCGACGAGGTCGTCTACTGCGAGTCGTGCTTCAACATCTCCACCGGACCGCTGTGTCCAATCTGCGCCGACCCGGCACGCGACCAGCGCCGCGTTTGCGTCGTGGAAGAGCCGCTCGACGTCCTGGCTTTGGAGCGAACCGGCGTATTCCGCGGCCGCTATCACGTGCTCCACGGCGCGATCTCGCCGATGGACGGCATTGGCCCCGACCGACTCAAAGTGCGCGAGCTGCTCGAGAAGGCTGCCGAGCACGCGCGCGTAGGCGAACCATATGAAGAGGTCGTGCTCGCAACCAACCCCACACTCGAGGGCGAAGCGACGGCGATGTACCTCGCCGAGCGCCTGGCCGGTGACGTGGGCGCCATCACCCGGATCGCGCGTGGCATCCCGGTGGGCGGCGATCTCGAGTACGCCGACGAGGTGACGCTCGTTCGGGCAATGCAGGGTCGACGCGCCTTCGAAGGCAACGAGCGATGATTCGCGCGTGAGCAACCTCATCATTGAGATGCTGCTGCGGCTCATCAAGCCGATGCTCGCCGTGCTGTTGGGCGGCCTCGTCTATTGGATCGCGACTGGTCTCTTGGGAGCGCCCGGATCGGTCGAACTCGGCCTGCTCAGCATCCTGTGTGGCGCGGCCTTCATCCTGCTCGCTCAAGAGGGCCCGATCTAGCTAAGGGTGGTTGCCAGAATTCTCGGTCAGGTAAAGGGTGCCCGAGACGAGCGTGCTGGCTGCGTAGCTGCCGACCCAGATGTCGTACGAGCCGCCGGCAGGATTGTTGAAGTCGATCGTGGGATTGACCGTCCCGAATGAGTCGTCGACGCAGTAGAAGTTGCCGTACGGATCGTTAACCACGATCGTCGCATCGCCGTTACTGCCGACGAAGTAGAGGCGCAACAGAGGTGAGCCGCCACCGCCGAAGTTGACGCGCAGGTCCGGCGCGCTGGTCGCGAACCCGGAGCAGCTGCTGCCCAGGTACGAAACGTCGATGCTGCCGCCAGTCGTCATGCCGACGCTGTACGGGTCAGGCGAGAACCCGGCCGATAGGTTGGCCTCGCCGTAGTTCGGCGAGGCCGTGTAGTCGAGTCGCCCACTTGCCGGATCGAGAATGATGAAGCTGGGCAGTTGGCCAATCGGGAAGCTGAACAAGTGGACCGTGCCATCGCTTGTCGGTGCCGGGCTGGCGCTGGCCGTTGGAGCCGCACTAGACGTCTCGGTGGGGGTGGTCGTGATCGTTTGCGTTGGCACACTTGTGGCCGTGGCGGCAACTGACGGATGAGGCTTCTTCGTGCGCGCTGGGGTCGGCTCGGGTGCTTGTGACGAGGTGGGCGCGATGACGACGCAGGCCACCGTGGACAGTGCCACGAGGGCGACCAAGAGGCAGGCCTTGAGTTGCCGGTACACGTTGATCGCAGCAGTCTGGCTGTATCGGCTGGTCAGGTCAACCAACCTGCCGTGCGCCGCACGGCGAACCTGCTATGCTGCGCGTCCTGTGGTTGCCACCTTGGCGGCCCGGGCAGGCTCAGTCACTGAGCCCTCAGATCCCGCACCGTACGGTTGACGGCCTCCTTGTGACCCTGTCACAATGCGCGGCCGTGCCAGTCGCCGGAAAGGCTCTGGGCGCTGCACCTTAACAAGTGAAGAGTGGTAGGCAATCAGCTAGTGCGAGCGGGCAAACCCCGAACTTTTTGAACTGGCCGCAAGGGCAGTTCTTGTCGGAGAGTTTGATCCTGGCTCAGGATAAACGCTGGCGGCGTGCATGAGACATGCAAGTCGAACGGACTTCTCGGGGCTTGCTCTGAGAAGCTAGTGGCGGACGGCTGAGTAACGCGTAGGTGACCTACCCCGAAGTGGGGAATAACTGCCCGAAAGGGTGGCTAATACCGCATGTGATCGGTCATTCATTTGATTGATCAAAGCAGCAATGCGCTTTGGGAGGGGCCTGCGTCCGATTAGCTCGTTGGTGGGGTAATGGCTCACCAAGGCGACGATCGGTAGGTGGTCTGAGAGGACGATCACCCAGACTGGGACTGAGACACGGCCCAGACTCCTACGGGAGGCAGCAGTCGGGAATTTTGCTCAATGGGCGAAAGCCTGAAGCAGCAACGCCGCGTGAGGGATGAAGGCCTTCGGGTTGTAAACCTCTTTT
>JBDTVN010000120.1:0-4703 GCA_040007155.1 Chloroflexota bacterium | reverse complement strand
GAGACGCGCGGCTCGCGCGTGTGACCCGCATCCTTCCACGCCGTCCTATAGGCATCGATCTGCCTACGCTGTTGTACGTGGAATGGCTCGCCGCCTTCATCGAAGACGAGCGTCGAACTCATCAGGTTCATGCCCAGTTTCGCGGTCCACACGGCCGTGTCGGTCGACGCCGCGCCCCACCAGATCCGCTCGCGCAGACCGGGGGAGAAAGGCTCCAGGCGCAAGAGGCCAGGCGGATTGGGGAACATCGGCCTTGGGTTCGGCTTGGCAAAGCCTTCGCCCTTCAGAAGGTCGAGGAACACTTCCGTGTGGCTGCGCGCCATCGTGGCGCCGTCCTTGTCGCCCTCGTCAGGTTGGTAGCCGAAATGCCGGTAGCCGTCGATTACCTGTTCCGGCGAGCCGCGCGAGATGCCTAGCTGAATGCGCCCGCTAGCGATGAGATCGGCCGCCCCGGCGTCTTCAGCCATGTAGAACGGGTTCTCGTAGCGCATGTCGACGACGGCCGTGCCCATCTCGATGCGCTTGGTGCGCGCGCCAACAGCGGCGAGCAGCGGGAACGGCGACCCTAGCTGGCGCGCGAAGTGGTGCACGCGGAAGAAGGCGCCGTCCGCGCCAAGCTCTTCGGCCGCGACGGCGAGGTCGATGGATTGCAGCAGCGCATCGCTGCCAGATTTGACCTGAGACCACGCCGAGTCGGACCAGTGTCCGAAGGAAAGAAAGCCAATCTTCTTCATCGAAGCCCAGCCTATCCCCATATCCTCTGCATCGTGAGCAAGGGCCGACTCGAGGCGTTCAGCGATGGCGTCATCGCGATCATCATCACGATCATGGTCCTCGAGCTGCGCCCGCCCGACGGCACCACCTTCGACGATCTCTTCGTGCTGTGGCCCAAGCTGCTCGCCTACGCGATGAGCTTTGCGTACATCGCGATTTATTGGAACAACCACCACCACCTGCTCCAGGCCGCGCATACGGTCAGCGCCTGGGTCCTGTGGGCCAACCTGCTGCTGCTCTTCTCGCTGTCGCTCGTGCCGTTTGCCACGGCCTGGATGGGCGAGCACTCGTTCGCGGCGGCACCCGTCGCGTTCTACAACGCCACGTTGATCTTGCCGGCGTTCGCGTTCACGGCATTGGTGCAGGCACTCATGCGTGCGCCGGGTCAATCAGGGACGCTTGCCGAGACGCTGGAGGGCGACAAGAAGGGGATCTTGTCGATTGTCCTCTACGTCATCGCCCTTGCTGTGTCGCTCGTCTTGCCCCTCGTTGCCGTGGCGATCGACTTCCTCATCTCCGCGATGTGGATCGTGCCCAGCCAGCGCATCGAGCGCCGACTCAGCGAGCCGAACTAGGCCGCTCGGCGGCCGGGCCCAGTTAACCTCGCGCGCGTGCGCAATCCAGTCGCGGTCATCGCCGATGTAGTCGCCCCGCCGCGGTTTGGGCGCGACTTCCGCTGGCTGCTCGCCACATCGGTTGTCAACAACACCGGCGATGGCATCGTCCTCGCCGCTGGTCCGTTGCTCATCGCGTCACAGACGCACGATCCCTTCCTGGTGTCGCTCGCGATCACCTTCGACTACTTGCCTTGGCTGTTGTTCGGCCTCATCGGTGGGGTAGCGGCAGATCGGTTCAATCGGCGGCTGCTGGTAATAGCTGCCAATATCGTCCGCGCGATCGTTCTGGTGCTGCTCGCGGTGACCATCGTCACGGGCACGGTCAGCATCGCCTACGTCCTGGCGGCAATCCTTGCGCTGGGCACCGCGGAGGTCTTTGCCGACTCGGCCTCGAGCACCCTCATGCCCAGCATCGTGCCGCGCGACGACCTCGCGATCGGCAACGCGCGGATGCAGGGCACGTTCATCACGCTCAATAATCTGGTCGGGCCACCCATCGGCGCATTCCTCTTTGCCATCGGCATGGCAATTCCCTTCGCCACCAACGCAGCGGCCTTCCTATTGGGCGCCGTCCTGATCTCACGCATGTCCTCGAGCGTGGGCGCGATTACGACCGACCGATCCGAACGGAGGTCTTTCCTCGCAGACCTGCTCGAGGGCATGGGCTGGCTTGCGCGTCACGCGGCGATGCGCACGCTGGCGATCACCATCTTCACCTTCAACGTCACCTGGGGTGCCGCGATGGGCGTGCTCGTCCTTTATGCCGCGCAACAGTTGCACATGGACGCGGTGGGTTTTGGCCTGCTGACGACGTCAGCCGCGGCCGGCGGCATTCTCGCCATGGCCTTTTATGTGCGCCTCACAAGGCGCTTCAGCCTGGGCAACATCATGCGCGTCGGGCTGCTCATCGAGACGCTCACCCACCTGGTCCTCGCGGCGACAACTTCACCGCTCGTGGCATTCGGCATCATGTTTCTCTCGGGCGCGCACGGCTTTACCTGGGGCGCGACCGCCAACACGATCCGCCAACGCGCGGTGCCGAACGAGCTGCTCGGCCGAGTGGGCGGCGTCATGCGCTTCGCTGGGTTTGGCGGGCTCGTCATAGGCACGCCGCTGGGCGGTCTGATCGCCGCACAATTCGGGATCACCGGGCCGTTCTGGTTCGCGTTCGTTGGATCGGCAATCCTCGTGGTTGTGCTGTGGCGCCAGTTCGCGCACATCGCGCACGACTAGATCAAGATGGTTGAGATGGACCCCATCGACTGGCTGCTCGACTCCGATCCGGCGATCCGCTGGCAGGTCATGCGCGACCTGACCGACGCGTCGGCCGCGGATGTCGCCGCCGAGCGTGCGCTCGTGGCCACGACGGGCTGGGGCGCACAGCTACTCGCCTTGGCCACGCCGCCAAACGCCAGCGAGGTGCCTTGGGGCGAGTCGGGCAACGCCGAGTGGCTGTCGCTCCTGCGATTCGACCTGCTGAAGGCCCTCGGGGTCGATCCGGAGGCTGAGGCGGTCAAGTCGGTGGTCGGCCATGTCCGCGACAACATCACCTGGCACTGGTGGGACAACCGGCCTTTCTTCCACGGCGAAGTCGAGCCGTGTATCAACGGCCGCGTTCTTGCGATCAGCGCCTACTTCGGCCAGGACTGGGGTGACCTGCTCGACAAGCTGCTGGGCGAGCAAATGGCCGACCGCGGCTGGAACTGCGAGCAGGAACATGGCAGCGTCCGCGGCTCCTTCCACTCGTCGATCAACGTCCTCGAGGGGCTGTTCGAGGTTGAGCGCGCGGGCTGCGGCTCGCCAGCAGTCAGCGGCGTCCGCAAGAGAGGCGAGGAATACCTGCTGGAGCGCCACCTGATGAAGCGACTCTCGACGGGCAAAGTGCCCAACGAGCACTTCCTGCTCTTCAAGTTCCCTATGGGCTACCGCTACGACGTGCTGCGCGGGCTGGACCACCTGCGCGCCGCCGGTCTACCGACCGAGCCGCGAATGGCAGAAGGCCTCGCACTGGTGACCTCCAAGCGCACCGACGACCGGCGCTGGAGCCTCGATGACGTCGATTTGGGCGACCTGGGCTTTGGCTTTGGCGAGGAAGTCGGCCAACCGAGTCGCTGGATCACCCTCCACGCCTTGCGGGTGCTGCGACACTTTGGCGCGTGACAGCGCCAAGCCTGACCAAGCCGACCGCAGCTGAGAGCCGCCAAGACCTCATTCAGCTGATTCGCGACTCACTTATCGGCGCGGACGAGGCGGTGGCCGGGCCCTTTGGAATGAGACGCGTCACGTATGCCGACTACACCGCGTCCGGGCGGTCCCTGAGTTTCATAGAGGACTACCTGCGCGACGCCGTGATGCCGCTTTACGCGAACACGCATACCGAGTCGAGCGGCACGGGTTTGCAGACGACGCGCTTCCGCGAGGACGCGCGGCGGATCGTGCGCAGCGCCCTGGGCGGGAACGAGAAGGACCACGCGCTGATCTTCTGTGGCGCGGGCTCAACGGGCGCCGTGGACAAGCTCGTCGCGATCCTCAACCTGCGCATCCCGGCTGACCTGGAAGATCGGTACCACCTCAGCCAGGCCATCCCGGCGGGGGAGAGGCCAGTCGTGTTCATCGGCCCCTTCGAGCATCACTCGAATGACCTGCCGTGGCGCGAGTCGATCGCCGATCTGGTCACGATCCACGAGGACGCCGACGGCCACATCGACCAGGCCGAGCTCGAGCAGCAGCTCATCGAATACGCCGACCGACCACTGAAGATCGGCTCCTTTTCAGCCGCCAGCAACGTGACCGGCATCGTCAGCGACACGCACGCAATCGCGGCGCTGCTGCACCGCCACGGGGCACTGTCTTTCTGGGATTTCGCCGCGGCCGCGCCGTACGTCCAGGTCGACATGCAAGAAAAGGACGCAATCTTCCTCTCGCCGCACAAGTTCATCGGCGGCCCGGGCACGCCCGGCGTCCTGTGCATCCGCAGGGAGTTGCTGAAGAATCGCGTGCCCGCGGTAGTCGGTGGCGGGACGGTCGCTTACGTCAACTCGAGTACGCACGTCTACCTGAAGGATCCCGAGCACCGCGAAGAGGGCGGGACGCCGGCCATCCTCGAGTCGATCCGCTGTGGGCTCGTGTTCCAGCTGAAGGAGCAGGTCGGCGTCGACACCATCCGCGAGCGCGAGGAGTCGTTCATTCGGCGCGCTATCGAGCGCTGGGAGCGCCATCCCAACATCGAGATCCTGGGCAATCGCGAGGCTGAGCGGCTGTCGATCGTTTCGTTCGTCGTGAAGCACGGCGCGAGCGGCCAGCACCTCCACC
>JBDTVN010000119.1:0-4711 GCA_040007155.1 Chloroflexota bacterium | reverse complement strand
CGGGGCGACGTACCCAAGTGGTTAAGGGGGCGGTTTGCAAAACCGCTATGCACCGGTTCGAATCCGGTCGTCGCCTCCACTCCTTCAGGACCTGAGACTGGAGCTCCACTGAGCGTTCCGTGTGAACGGAGATTCCCCCTGGCTTGGCGGAACCTGCTTCCGCTGGTGTTGGCTGCGGCCGGTTGCGTGCCGCACCTCTCTCCGCCGCCAACTCTCCAGCCGGACGCAATCACCAGGGATCAAGCGATCGCCGGTGCGATCCGGGAGGCGCCGCCGGGATTGGTCAACCTGACAGTTGAGTCGGCCTTCCCGGGGCAGGATCCCTTCCACCCAGTCGGGATTGTCTGGCTGGTTCGCCTTGATGCGGACGGCGGCATTCCATCATGCGCTCCCGGATATCTCGAACGAGAAAAGTCTCCGAGCGACGCGCCATGTCTCGACGATCACTTCCATGAGGTGCACCTGGGGGTAACTGCTGCGATCGATCCGCAAACTGGGCACTTGCTCGGCTGGGCGCACTAGAGGGTGGGCCAGGCGCGACCTAGACTGGTACATGGGCCGAAGTGGCGAAATAGGCAGTACGCGGGACTCTTAAAAAGTCCTCCTCGAAAGAGGGTGTGAGTTCGAATCTCACCTTCGGCACCACTGATTGCCTCAATTGCAGCCCGAGCACCGCTAGCGGGCTCGGCCTGGGCCAGACCCGATCAATTTGGTGCTCAGCCAACAAATAGATCGTGAAACTCGCCCGTCCCACTCGCGGGCCTTGGCTCCAAAAGACCGCGATTTCAGTAAAGGTTGTGGTGCCGCAGTTTGCGCAGGTTGACAGCGCCGCCCGCTAGCCGCGGTTGAGGAAGCCTCCCAGTCGGCCCTTCTTGCGTGGCGCGACCGCGCCTTCGCCCTCGTCGTTCTCCTCCAATATTTCGGCCAGGCGCTTGAGGGCCGTCGTCGCCGTGCTGCGTCGCGCCAGGGAAACGATCGGCTGACCCTCGTTGATCGCCCGCAGGAAGTTCTCACTGTCATAAGGAATCGTGATGCCGACCTTGATGGTGAGATGCTCCTCGATCTGGTCGCTCGAGATCGACGACTTGGGGTAGATGTCGTTGACGACGAACGTGGTGCGATCGGCAGCACTGCCCATCTCCGAAAAGACCTCGAGCGCGGCGTGGAGCAGGCGCAGCGCCGGGATGTCGGGCGTGATCACCAGGGCGAGACGGTCGGCCGAATTCAGGACTGACATGGCCCGGCCGTCGAGCGTCGAGCCGCCGTCCACCACGACGGTCGCGTACATGCCGCGCAGCGTCTTCAGCAGCAGGTCGAGCTGCGCGCTCGTGATGCCCTGGCTGTCGTCGGGCCGGTAGGGGCCGCCGTAGACCATGAGGCCGCTGGCGTGCAGCCGGCCTGATTCGGCAATCATCTCGGGCGTGTACGAACGGAGATCCTCGCGCGCCAAGGTGGCAGTGGAGACGCGGCCATAGATATCGAGATGCGTCGAGACCTGGCCGTGGAACATGTCCATGTCGACGATGGCGACGTTGCCCGGTGCCATCTCGGCCAGAACGAGCGCGGTGTTGACCGCCAGCGTGGTCGTGCCGGCGCCGCCCTTGGCCGCGGCGAACGCGATCACGCGACTAGGCCCAGACCGGGCTCTGGGCGCGACGGGCGCGACACCTGATGCATCGGCGGTACCCATGGACGGCGCGGAGCGCAAAAGCAGCGCGTCGACCATGGCACTCAGCTCGCGCTCGTCGATGGGCACCGACAACACATCGTCCGCGCCCGCCTCGAGCACCTGCACCCGCGTCTCCACGTCATCCGCGGGCACAACCGCGAGGATTGGCGGGTGGGACGAACCAGCCTCATCGTTGATCCGCCGGCACACGAGGGCGAGCGACGGAATGTCCGCCGCCTCCACGACAATCAGTTGCGCGCCGGCGATGTCCGCCAGGGCGGCATTCAGGTCACGCACGACTGAAACCGACAGGTCAAGCTGCGCCAGCTCAGCCGCGAGCGCCTGGGCATTTACGTCAAGCGATACAAGCACGACGCGCGGCGACAACGGCTACCTCCTGCTAAGCGGGCCTGATCCGAGGCTCAAGGCGAGTCTAACAATCGGCTCGGCTATACTTTGGCTCGACCTTTCAGCTCCGCCGTTCGCCCATCGGGCCACCAAGCGGGGCATATCCCATGGGAAGGAGATATTTCACGTTGCACCGTTATGAGTTGATGCTCGTCCTGCGCCCCGATGCGCCGGACGACGAGGTCCAGGCCCTGATCGACCGCGTGACGCGCTCGATCGCGACGGCGGAGGGGCAGATCGTCAAGGTCAGCCCGTGGGGCCGCCGCCGCCTCGCCTATGCGATCGGCCAGCAGCGCGAAGGCTCGTATTTCATCATCCAATTCGATGCCCCCGGTACGGCCGTGCTCGAGCTGGAGCGTTTCCTCAACATTACTGAAGAGGTCATGCGCCACCTGATCACCCGCGTCGAGAAGCCGCAGGCGCGACGCGCCACACTGGACGCGGGTGACGACATGGTCGACGAGGAGTTCGTCGTTCCACCGTCCGAGGATGACGACGACATCCCGGCAGAGTTCATCGACGAGTCGGAGAGCGAAGCCGCTCCCGCCGCCACCGATCGCTGAGCGTCAGGAGGCCCGGCAGTGTCACTCAACAAGTGCTTGATCATCGGCAACCTGGGTAAGGACCCGGAGATGCGCTACACACCCAGCGGCCAGGCGGTGACCCAGTTCACCGTCGCCTGCAACCGCACTTATAAGGACGCCCAGGGCGAGCGCCAGGAAGAGACCGAATGGTTCCGCGTAGTTGCGTGGGGCCAGCAGGCCGAATTCTCCGCCGAGTACCTGCGCAAGGGCGCCAAGGTATTCGTCGAGGGGCGCATCCAGACCCGCCAGTGGGAGGGGCAGGACGGCCAGAAGCGGTACACCACCGAGCTCGTCGCCAACACGATCCAGAACCTCGAGCGGCGACCACGTGATGACGCCGGCGCCGACGGCGGCAGCCAGTTGCCGCCCGAGCCCCGCGCTCAGCGTCCCCAGGCCGCCAATGCCCGGCCTGCCGGCGAGCAGCCACCGACGGAGCCCGACTACGACGACCTGCCCTTCTAGGGCACCCGACTCACCGACTGATCCAGAAAGGAAACTGACTACTAATGCCGCCCCCCAGCCGAACCAGCAAGAAACGCAGCGATGAATATCGCGACCGGCGCCGCCGCAAGGTCTGCGCCTTCTGCGCCGACAAGACCGTGATGATCGACTACAAGGAGATCAACCGGCTGCGGCGCTACCTGTCGGAGCGGGCCAAGATCGAGCCGCGCCGCAAGACCGGCACGTGCGCCGAGCACCAGCGCCAGCTCGCGGTCGCGCTCAAGCGTGCCCGCACCGTCGCGCTGCTGCCGTATGCCCCGGAGCACCTGCGCGCCTAAACCAAATGAATCTCGTTGAGCTGCTCGTCGCCCTGGTCATCATCCTGCTGGGCGCCGAGCTCTTTACGAACGGCATCGAGTGGTTCGGCCACAAGCTGAACCTCGCCGAGGGCGCGGTGGGCAGCGTCCTCGCCGCTGTGGGTACGGCGCTGCCGGAGACGATGATCCCGTTGGTAGCGATCCTGACTGCGACCGGCGCGACTGACGCCGCGCACCACATCGGTGTCGGCGCCATCCTGGGCGCCCCCTTCATGCTCGCCACGCTGGCCATGTTCGTGACCGGCAGCGGCGTCATTTTCTGGGCCGCGCGACGCGCAACTGGCCGCGCCATGAAGGTCGACCCGAGCGTGATCTTCATGGACATCAAGTACTTCTACCTCGCGTTCGCGATCGCGGTGGCGGCGGCCTTCGTCCCCGAAGAGCTGAGCTTCCTGCGTTACGTGGCCGTCATCGCGTTGCTCGGCATCTACGCCTGGTACGTCAAGAGCCACTTCGAGGCAGACCCCGACGTTGACGCTGCTGACCTGGCGCCGCTCCGCTTCCGACGCGTTGACGTCACGCACCACCGGCGTATGCCCGACGCGCCGCGCCTGCGCCTAGTGGCCCTCCAGGTCCTCGCCGCGTTGGCGATGATCATCGGTGGTGCAGTTGTGTTCGTTGATGCGGTCGAGCACATCGCGACTGCCTTGGCGTTGCCGGCAATCCTGCTGGCACTAGTCGTCGCACCGATCGCGACCGAGCTGCCCGAGAAGTTCAACAGTTTGATCTGGGTGCGCAATGGCAAGGACACGCTCGCCATGGGCAATATCACCGGGGCAATGGTGTTCCAGTCGTGCATCCCGACCACGATCGGCATCATGCTCGCGTCAGATGCGTGGTCCATGAGGGACGCATCGCCTGAAACGATCATCAGCTTCGTGTCCGCAGGCATTGCCTTTGCGTCGAGCGCGCTCATCTTCCTGCCGATGGTCCGGCGCGGGTCGCTGAGCGGTGGCCACCTGCTGATCGGTGGCCTGTTCTACGTGGTCTTCATAGGCGTCGTGGGTGCGCGGATAGCAGGGCTTTTGTAAGTCATGACGCTTCCGATCGCGGCGTATACTCCGCGCCGATGCTGACCGAAAAGCCGACCAGGGCACACATGCCCGCAACTGGCGCACGACCAGCCGATGACAGCATCGTCGCCTACTTCCAGGGCCAGTTTGTACCGCTGTCTGAAGCGCGCCTGCCCGTGATGACGCACGGCTTCCTGTACGGCACGGCCACGTTCGAGG
>JBDTVN010000118.1:0-4764 GCA_040007155.1 Chloroflexota bacterium | reverse complement strand
CAGGCGCTGCTGGGCGTCTGGGTTGTCCGCTCGACCTCAGACGGTGTAAGCGGCGGACCGATCGTCGAGACCGAGGCCTACGGCGGATCGGACGATCAGGCGTCCCACGCACGAGCAGGGCTGACGCGCCGAACCACGCCGATGTTCGGCGAGGCAGGCCATGCCTACGTCTACCTTGTCTACGGCATGCATGAATGTCTGAACGTCGTGGCTCACCGTGGCGCTGACGCGGGCGCGGTGCTGATCCGTGCGATCGCGCCTCTTGTGGGCGTGGATGACATCCGCGCACGGAGAGGACGGCTCGCCGATCCGACCGACCGACTCTGCTCCGGCCCAGCCATGGTCTGCCAGGGGCTGGCGGTCGACCGCTCCTTCGATGGGTGTGACCTCACTTTGGGGGACGGGCTGTGGCTCGCCCGCGTTGGTATGGACGCAAGTGCGCGAGTCCAATCGGAGACTCAAATCGAAAGCGGTCCGCGTATCGGCGTCAATTACGCGGGTGAGTGGGCCACGAGGTCGTGGCGTTTCTGGCTCGCCGGCAATCGGTCGGTGTCGCGCAGATGACCGACGCGCGAGTCGTCTACCTGATGAATGTCTCGTTGGACGGCTACATCAACGATGTGGCAGGCTCGCCCAATTGGGCGAGCGTTGACGAAGAACTCCACGGCTGGTTCAACGAGGTGGAACGCGCGCTGAGCGCCGAGATCTACGGCCGTCGCCTCTACGAGACGATGGCCGCCTACTGGCCGTTTGCCGAGAACGATCCGGGCGCATCTGTGGTCGAGCTTGATTTCGCGCGCGCCTGGAACGCCACGCCGAGAATCGTCTTCTCACGCTCGCTCGAAACCGCCGAGCACGCCACCCGGTTGCTGCGCACCGACGTCGTCGATGAGTTGCCCGCGCTGACAGCAGAGTTCGATGGCGACCTGGGCATTGGCGGCGCGACTATCGCCGCGCCGCTTATCGAACGCAACCTGGTTGACGTCTATCGGCTCGTGGTCCATCCGGTCGTTCTGGGTGGTGGAACACCCTACTTCCCCCCGGGCGCGGCCCTGGATCTGCGACTGATCGAGACGCGTCGCTTCGGGAATGGCGCCGTGCTGGTTACCTACGAGCCGCGGCGCTAGCTGGGACCGGAAGTGGACACGCGCAGCCAAGAGCTCCTGGAATTTCCACAGATCCGCGCCCGGCTTGCGGCGCTGACCGCTTTCGCGCCGTCGCGCCGTCTGGCCGACGCGATCGAGCCGAGCTCTGAGCCGCTGGTCGTGCGTAGGTGGCTCGACGAGACCGACGAGTCGCGCGACATCCTCGCGCGGCGGCCGGACTTGGGCGTTGGCGGCGCGCACGACATCTCGACTCCGGTCCTGCGTGCGAAGCGCGATGGTCGGCTATCGGGCGCTGAGCTGCTGCAGATCCTCGAGACCCTCGTCGCGGCGGACAGATTGAGCGACGCGCTCAAGGACGAGCGTCCGCCGCAGCTGCACGAGCTGGGCCGATCGATCAAGACGCTCCCCCAGCTGCGCGCCAAACTCGAGGGCGCCATCGATCCCAATGGCGAGATTCTCGATAGCGCCTCGCCTGCGCTAGGTGGCCTGCGGCGCGCGGTCCGCGTCGCGTACGAACGACTCCGCACGCGGCTCGAATCGATCGTCCACGGGGAGTTGGGCAGCGCGCTCCAGGAACCGATCATCACTCTGCGCAACGGCCGTTACGTCGTGCCAGTGCGCGCCGACGCCAAGGGCCGCGTCAAGGGCATCGTCCATGACCAGAGCGGCAGCGGCCAGACGCTCTTCATCGAGCCGCTCGTCGTGGTCGAGCTGGGCAACGCCTGGCGCGAGGCGCAGCTGGCGGTACAGGTGGAGGAGGAGCGGATCCTCGATGAGCTCTCCGCCTTGGTCGCGGCGCAGGCCGACGCACTGGACGAGACCCTCGCGGCCCTGGCGACGTTCGACTTCTGGCTGGCGCGCGCGCGGCTCGCCGGCGAGATGGACGCGGTTCGACCGGAAACCATCGACCGCGACGAAGTCGAGCTGCTGTCTGCCCGTCACCCGGGCCTGACGGGCAAGGTCATCCCGATCGACCTCCGCCTGGGCTCCGATTTCCGGGCGTTGGTCATCACCGGTCCAAACACGGGCGGCAAGACGGTTGCTCTACGCACCTTGGGGCTGCTGGCCCTGATGCATCAATCGGGACTGCACATTCCAGCGACCGCTGGCTCGCGCATGCCCGTCTTCAAGGACGTCTTCGCCGACATCGGTGACGAGCAGTCGATTGCCCAGTCCCTGTCGACGTTCAGCGGCCACATGCGCTCGATCGTGCGCATCGTCGATGCTGCCGGTCCGCGCTGCCTGGTCTTGTTGGATGAGCTGGGTGCCGGCACCGATCCGACCGAAGGGTCCGCCCTTGCCCAGGCCCTGCTCGATCACTTCATCGGCGCCGGCGCGCTCGTCGCTGCGACGACGCATTACCCAGAGCTGAAGACGTACGCCCACAACTCGCCCGAGGCCGAGAACGCGTCGGTCGACTTCGACATTGAGACGCTGTCGCCGACTTACCACCTCAGCATTGGCCTGCCGGGCACCTCGCAGGCGTTCAACATCGCATCGCGCCTGGGCCTGCCGGACTCGCTCGTCGATGACGCGCGCTCACGGCTCGGCCGTGCTCAGGTCGAGTTCGAGCAGACCCTCGTGTCGATCAAGGAGACACAGCAGACCACGGAAGCGGCGCTGGCCCGCGCGGCCGACGCGGAGCAACGGGCTCGGGCCGCGCGCCATGAAGCCGAGGAAGAACGGCGCAGTGCACGACGCGAACGTGCCGCGGCCGCCGACGACGCGCGCGCTGAAGCTGCGCGTGCCTTGGCCCAGGTTCAGGCGGAGATCGGCGCGGCGCGCGAGCTGCTGGCCCGCGCTTCACTGACTGAGGCAAATCTCGAGCAGTCGGCCACGCTCCTGGGGGAGCGCCTGTCGACGCTGGCCGGCGAAAATGCAGCCGCGGCCGCTGAGGACGTGGCCGAGCCCGCGCCGATCGAGGTGGGCGCCACAGTGCGCTCGCGCGACGGCTGGCGCGGCACGGTGGCTGAGATTGAAGGCGACAGCGCAACGATTGCGGCAGGCACGATGAAGATCCGCGTGCCGCTGAGCGATCTCGAGCTGATCAGTGGCCGCGTGACCGAGCTGCCGTCAGAAACGATCCGCCCGCAGCCGCATCGGGTCATACCCACGAGTCTCGATCTGCGCGGCGCACGCGTCGAAGAAGCGCTCGAGCAGATGGAGAGTTATCTCGACAGTGCGGCCGTGGCCAGCGCCCCGCGCTTGACGATCATCCATGGCCACGGTTCGGGCGCGCTGCGCGACGCCCTTCGCTCACGACTGAGCAGCCATCCTCTGGTCAAGAAGTGGCGCGCCGGCGAGCGCGGCGAAGGCGGCGACGGCGCCACCATCGTGGAGCTGTAGGCGCGCGGCAAGTCAATGGCACTTGATTCCTTGATCGCGACCCATTCAGAATGGGACATGGCATGGGGCCAATGACCTGCAAGAGGTTCCTTGAGCTGGGGTTGGCAACGGTGGCGGTGGTCGCGTGCAACATGAGCGTTCAGCCGACGGCTCGTACCTCAGCAACCCCGGACCCCGCGTTGCTTCCTGGCTACGTTCCACCAGACCAGGCTGCAGAACTAATCACCGGCTGCGGCGTGACGGGGACCGTCGACGCGTACTTCAAGATCCCCACCGGCCAGACTTATCACGCCGTATTTCCCCAAGCCGGCTTGGCGCCCGAGATGGATGGCGCCGTCGAGCCATTTGTCGTCATCTACTCAGGTGAAATCAGTTTCGTGTCAAGTGTTCCCTTGGAGTCCATGCACACCGCCGTGTGCATGTATGCGGCAGATGGCTCTCACAACATTTACCCGAACCTTCCCATGGAAGGAGCTCAACTGCCACCGGGAGCGCATCTCGGCCCGCCATAGCCCTGCTAGGTCGGGGCGGGAGTGTCGGTTGGCGGCGGCTCAGTAGGCGGCGGCTCAGTAGGCGGCGGCTCAGTAGGCGGCGGCTCAGTAGGCGGCGGGGTGATGATTGGCGGGATCGTGGGCGGTGGTTCGGTCGGAGGGAGAGTCGGTACGTCGGTCGGCGGCGGCGTAGGAACTTCGGTGAGTTGTGGCGTGATCGTGGGCTCGGGTGTCAGCGAAACCTCCGGCGTAACGCTCGGCGAGACACTGGGCGATTCAGAAAGGCTGGGCGAGGGCGAGGGCAGGCCGAGGCATGTGACGGTCGGCGCAAACGGGGCGCCCCACGACTTTCCGTAGGGCGTGAAGAAGCCGGAGCGGAACAGATAGGTCGTTGAAGTCGGTACCGCGGGGTCCGCTCCACCGGCGGTGCCCGGCCCCTGCTTTGCGCGGGCGATCCAGTCGAGATTCGCCGCCTGCCAGTCAGGTTGACCCGCCTCGACGCCTTCAAGCGCCAGGAAGCCCTTGGTCTCAGGAACGCCCGAGCAGCCGTCCTGCCAGAGCACGTACGGGTTCGGATCCGTGCGCGCGACGAGTGGGTTGAGCACGACCTGCAGGCCGACCTTGGTCGTATCGGGGCCGGGCACGGTGCCGTCGATGAACACCTCGCGCACGGTCTGTGTCGTGAACTGGGTGGGTGTGCCGCCGCTCCACGCATCGACGTCGGCTTCAGTGATGCCCTGGGGTCGGCTGAAATCCTGCACCGGATAGTCGGCTGTCGCCTCGCGCATGAAGCCGCGCCACATTGGCGCCGCAACGTCAGT
>JBDTVN010000117.1:0-4808 GCA_040007155.1 Chloroflexota bacterium | reverse complement strand
TCTACCTGGGGCTCGTCCTGGTTGAGTCGCGCAACGATGAAGAGGCCGCGCGGCTCGTCGGCCGGACGCTGCTCGAGGTCGAGGCCTTGCCCGCCGGCCAGTGGTCGGCACTCGTCCTGCGTTCAGCCGTGAGCCTGGCGTTGTGGCGCGGTGAGATCGCTGACGCGGTCGCGGCCGCCGAGAGTGGCTGGGCGCGCGTCCTCGAAACAGATGACGCTCATCAGATGGCCTTCGCGGCCGCGACCGTACTCGAGGCCTGCGCCGCGGCCGCCGAACGGGGCCGCCTCCGCCGCGATTACTCGGCCGTCGCCGACGCGGGTGCTTTGGCCGCGCGTGTCCTGCCGATAGCCACAGAGGCACTGGCGAGGCCGGGTCTGCCCAACAGCGTCGGCGCACGCCGCGAGGCCGAGCTCTATCTCGCGACCGCGCGCGCCCACGACGAGGGTGTTCGCGGCAAGGCCAAACCGGAGCCCTGGTCCAAGCTGGCAGAGGCCTGGGCAGAGCTGCACATTCCCTACAACCAGGCGCGCGCTCTCTGGTGGCAATCGGCCGCGCTGCTGCTTGATCGGTCCCGGCGCGACGAAGCGCGCAAAGCCCTCACCACAGCGTGGAAGATCGCGGGCAATCTGCCCGCCTTGCCGCTGCGCAAGGCGCTCGCGGAACTCGGAACCAGGGGCAACATCCGCCTGCCTGAGGACAAACTGGTCGCGATCTCAATCCAGCCCGAGGTCGGTACGCAGGATCTCGTGGCCGTCGGCCCGGGCCCAGCCGCAACCCCGCTGGCGCCCCCGGCTCCGCATAGGTTTGGCTTGAGCCCGCGCGAATCGTCGGTGCTGGTCATCCTCACTGAGGGTCGAACCAATCGCGAGATCGCCGAGCGACTGTTCATCAGCGAGCGCACCGTGGCTGTCCACGTGCGCCGCATCCTCCAGAAGCTCGGCGTCAAAGGCCGCGTCGAGGCCGCCGGGGTCGCGATCCGACTGGGTCTCCTGCCGGAGGCCAACGTTCGCAGCTGACCGGCGACATTCGCCGCAATCGGCCAGAATGGCAGCAATGCACCCCCAGCCACGATTGATCCGCTTCGCGCTGCCGCTCGGCGTCGCGCTCATGCTGTCCGCGTGTGGCGGGGCAGGTCCCGGCTGGACGTACGCGCCCCTCGGTCCGTCCGCGGCGCCAACCCAAGCCGCGTCGGCAACTCCCAGCTCGAGCAGCGCAGCCGCGGTCACGCTTCAGGTCAAGACGACTGACGCGAGCCCGCTCGCGTTCGACCCGGCCATGCTCGAGGCGCCGGCTGGCACCGTGGTGCAGGTCGACTACCTCAATGACTCATCGCTGCCGCACAACATCCACTTCTTCGCCGGTTCCGACTCGACGGCCGCGTCGCTGGGAATGACCGATGTAGTTACCGGTCCGGGGCAGACCAAGTCGGTCACTTTCACGACTCCGTCCGCGCCAGGCGACTACTACTTCTGGTGCGACGTGCACCAGGCGGCAATGTCAGGAATGCTTCACGTTACGCCTTAGGCGTAGCACCACCCGTCACATGTTCGTCAGGACGAAGGTATGTCGCTAAACCCATCACCGGCCCTCGCTGCGCTGCTGTCGTTCCTCTTCCCCGGCTTGGGCCAGATTTACGCGGGCTCGCTGCGCCGGGGCGTGCTCTGGGCGATCCCGATGCTGCTCTTCATCCTGAGCATCGTCTGGCTGCTGATCGGGCCCAAGATCGGGCTCATTGGCCTCGTCACCAATCCGCAGACGCGTGTCGCGATCCTTGTTCTCAATCTCGCGTTCTTCCTGTACCACGTGGCGGCGATGGTCGACGC
Source organism: Chloroflexota bacterium (assembly GCA_040007155.1). Taxonomy (GTDB): domain Bacteria; phylum Chloroflexota; class Limnocylindria; order Limnocylindrales; family CSP1-4; genus JALYGJ01. The sequence goes on along the minus strand of JBDTVN010000117.1, from coordinate 2,985 downwards.
CTATTCGCTGGCCAAGACCGAGCGCTACCGGGGTTTCGGCCGCAGTTCCTCGCTGGCGCCCATCGCCCTCGCCGCTCTCGTCGCGGTAACGATGCTGCTGCACGGCGTGCCTGAAGTCATCGGCCTCGACGTCGACGCGGCTATAAATGCGCTCGGCGGTGGTCACACTGGGGTCACTTCGAGCTTCACGCCGCGTCCCACTGGTTCCCTGGCGCCCACGCCATTCGTGACACCTTCGCCCGATAACACCGCAACCCCGGGTGACAGCGGTCAGCCGACCGATTCTCCGCAGCCAACGCCGTCGGGACCGGTCGGGCCTACACCAACGCCGGTTCCGTGCCCGCACACCGACTTTTCCGGCTGGGCGCCCGCCGCGGACGGGCGGCTCAACATCCTCCTGTCAGGCTCCGATTCGCGCTCCGACGTCGGCGCGAGCGACAACGGCATCCGCACCGACTCGATGATGCTGCTGTCGATCGACATCGCGTCGTGCAAAGCGGCGCTATTCAGCTTCCCGCGCAACCTGGGCTGCGATACCCGCTATCCGACGTGGTTCCACATTCCGCTCGAAAACGGCCAGGACTACGGCACGTGCCTGAACGCGCTGTGGCGTGCCGCAGCCAGCGACCCGGTCCACTACACCACGCCGCCAGACGAGGCGAACCCCGGCCCGGACTGCCAGTCGCATTTCGACTGCCTACGCGGCTGGCGGGCGCTCACCTTCGTCATCCAGAACTTTGCCAACCAGCAGATCGATGGCGTGATCTCCGTCAACCTGAAGGGTTTCGTGGCGCTGGTCAACGCGCTGCCGAACAACGGTGTGTGGATCGATGTGCCCAAGCCCGGTCTGCAGGACCTGCCCTCTCCGTGCCCCACCCAGGCCGACCCGAATCACAAGTGCGGCTACTACAACTCGCAGGAACAGCTCTACCCGGTCGACTTCGCGGCGGGCTGCCAGTTCCTCAAGGGCGAGGACGCTTTGGCTTTCGCTCGCTCGCGCCATCAGGACGACGACTATGAGCGCGCTCGCCGCCAGCAGATCTTCCTGCAGCAAGTGCGCAAGCAGCTCGACCCGCTAGCCCTGTTCGCCAACATGAACAGCCTCATCAACGCGGCGGAGCAGAACCTGTTCATGACCTTCGACCAGACCGATTTCCAGTACCTGGCCCAGATCGCGTCGCACGTCGACGCCGACCGGCTGTACCGCTACGACTTCGCGCCGCCGCGGCTGACCGCGGTGGGCAGCATGGACGGCATGGCGGCGAAGATCACCGATATTTTCTCCGAGCCTTTACCGGTGCCCGACAACCAGAACCAGGATCCCTGCCCGCCTAACAACTGAGCGCCGTCGCTTGCTCTAGCGGAGCGAGCCTCGCCGGTGCAGCTCGGCGTGAAGGTCGGGCAGCGTCGTGACCACGTTCGCGCCGGCGCGCGTCAGGGTCGCGCCACTCACCGCTCCATAAGCCACCGCGACCGCGGTCATGCGTGCAGCGGTCGCGGCCTGCATGTCCCAGGTCGAATCGCCGACGTACCAGCACGTGCTCGCCGGCAGGTCGAGCTGTTCGGCCGCGAGAAGCAGAAGGTCGGGTGCCGGCTTGGCGTGCTCCACGTGGCTGCCATCGACGACACGCGGCTCGTGGTCCAGTCCCAACGCCTTGACGGATGTGCGCGTCTGTTCCGCGCGGCTCGACGTGGCGATCGCCCACGGCAGGCTGCTCGCACTGAGCGCCGCGAGGAGGTCGTGCGCCCCGCGGGTGGGCTGCGGGTCGGTGTTGAGCGCGTCGTAGATCTCGCCACAGCGCTTATCGATGGCCTCAGCCTTGTCGTTATTGATCGGGTGACCCGCAACGTCTGCGACCTCGTGCGCCAGGCGCTTGCCGTCCGAGCCGATCAGCCGCGCAACATGGTCGCGCTCGGCCATGATGCGGACCTCTTTGAAGACCTGCAGCCAGGCCTCGATGCGCGTCTCGACGGTGTTGACGAGCGTCCCATCGAGATCGAAGAGAAGGGCGCGCGGCTCCTCGAGTTCCGCGAGTTCCGTGAGTTCGCTCAGCGCCGCCCCCGCATGACGACGAATGCCCCGACCACGACGATCAGCGCAGCTGCAAGTCCGACGGCGATCAGCACGTCATTGCCTGAGCCAGGCGCCCCACCAGCGGGCGGTGCTGTCGGCGCGGGCGTCGAAACGGTCGAGCCCACGTTGAAGGTGAACGTGCCGCGCTCGACGCCGTTGTCGTCAACGGTGACTGTTGTCCAGCGCACCGTGTAGACGCCGTCGGCCAGAGCCGGCAGCGCAGCGGTCATCTTCGTGTGGTCGTCGGCGTTCACCGTTCCCGCGGCGACTTGTGCGCCGGCAGAGTTCTCGACGATCAGCGTGCTCTGCGCCGGGTCGGTGTCCTCAGCGAAGGTGGCTGTAAGTGTGTACGGCGTGGTGATCGTGGCGCCGTCGGTCGGGTCGGAACTCACAAGGTCGGCGTGTCCAAACACGACCACAGGCAGGACTGCAATTGCCAGCATGGCTGCAATCGCCGCGGCGACTTTCATAACGGCGATGTTAATTGAGCGGCCACATCAGCCGGTTCCGTGACGGGTGCACGGCAGGCGAAGTTGCGACACACGTAGGCGGTTGCGCGGCCATCGCGCATTGGTCGATCCTCGAGAAGAGGTACCGATTGGGCCGACCCAGCCGCGACAACCGACAACGGCCGATAGCCCGCCCGAACTACCGACAACAGGCTTTGGGCCTCAGGCGACCCGGGATCGCCGGCGATGGCGATCTCGACCACGTCGCCGACCGCGAGCGTTAGCGCATTCAGCCACTGGGCGAAGGCGGTCGGGTGGCGGCGGGCGTACGCCGTTGTCTGGCTGATCGCCGACTCTGCCGCCGTTCGGTACTTGTCGTCACCGGTGAACGCTGAGAGTCGGAGCAGGACTTCCGCCGCCATGGCGCCACCCGAGGGGATCGCGTTGTCCTGCTGGCCCTTG
>JBDTVN010000116.1:0-4814 GCA_040007155.1 Chloroflexota bacterium | reverse complement strand
ACCTGCGCGTACTCGTTGTAGATCATCGCTTCAGCGGCATCGAGGTCGTTGTTGAGCAGCCCGTCCATCGTGAAGTCCTGGCTGATGTTGGTCACGTCGGCCGGATTCTCGGGGTCGATACCGACCTTGCGCATGGCTGCGAACAGCTCGTGCTCATTGCCGTAACCCCAGTTTCCTACGCGCTTGCCGCGCCAGTCCTCCGGCTTAGTGATGCCGCTGTCGGCCCATGAGACCTCGAGCGTGCCCGAGCGCTGGAAGACCTGCGCAATGTTGACCAGGTCCGCGCCCGACTCGATCGATGCCAGAACCTTGGGCAGCCAGGCGATGCCGAACTGGGCGGTGCCGGATGCGACCACCGTCTGCGGCACGATGTCGACCGCGCCCTGAAGGATCTCGACGTCGAGGCCCTGATCGGCGTAGAAGCCCTGGTCGACGGCCGCGAAGTAGCCCGCGAACTGTGACTGCGTGACCCACTGCAGCTGCAGCTTGACATGGGTCATCTGACCTTGCGTCGGGGCTGCTGTGGCCGCTGCTGTCGGCGCCGGTGTGGGCGCCGCGGGCGTCGGCGACGCCGCTGGTCCTGCGCAAGCGACGGCAAGCAACAGGATGCCCGCCGCCAGCCCGAACGAACGTCGGGTGCTGATCATTTATCTCTCCTCCTGGGCGACCGAGTCCTTGGTCGCGTTCCTCTTGGGCGGCGCTCCCGCTACAGCGCTCGGCGCAGTTTATTCGACGGCGCGACTACTCGACACCACGCAGCGAGGCGTGCCACGGCATGATCAGCCGCTCGGCGATCAGCACCACCACGTACAGCGTGATGCCGATAGCGGCGGCCGCGATGATCGCCGCCCACGAGCGCTCGAAGTCGAAGTAGGCCGCGTGCTGGGCGATGTACTGGCCCAGGCTGGCGCGTGGCGCCCCGAAATACTCGCCGACGATCGCGCCGATCGTTGCCAGGGTGGCGGCGACCTTGAGGGCCGTGAAGATGAACGGCAGCGCGTTGGGGATGCGCACCTTGCGCAGGACCGTTGATTCGGACGCGGCAGTCGAGCGCATCAGCTCCAGCGCCGACGGGTCGACGTTGGTCAGCCCGCGCACCGTGTTGATCATCACTGGGAAGAAGACGAGCAGCGCCGCGATCATCATCTTTGACAGCGGATTGGCCAGTCCGAACCAGTTGTTCATGATCGGCGCGAAGGCGATGATCGGGATCGCGTTGAGCGCGATCGCGAACGGCATCAGCGACTCGCGCGCCGTAGTCCAGCGCGCCGTCAGCAAGCCGACGCCGATGCCTGACACGACACCGATGACCAGGCCACCGACTGCCTCGCCCGCGGTGTAGCTGGCGGCCGCCCAGATCTCGGAGAAGTAGGTGCGGAACGCCTCGCCAATTGCAAAGGGCGCGGGCAGGATGAAGCGCTGGACATTGAAGAACTGCACCGACGCCTGCCACACGAGCACGAAGCCGACAGCCACCGCGACCGCCGGCGTCCAGTCGCGCAGCCGGCGTACGGCCATCTAGCTGAGCCCTTCGGCGCGAACGCGCCGCGCGTCCGTCGTTGCTTCTGCATCATCGCCGTGACGCAGGCTCTCGCGCACGTGCGTCACCAGCTCGTAGTAGCGCTCCAGCTCACGGGTATCGACGCTGCGCTCCAGCGGCAAGTCGATGTCAACGAGGTTCGTGATGCGTCCCGGCCGCGCGGACATGACCACGACGCGCGTCGACAGAAAGACCGCTTCCGGAATGGAGTGCGTGACAAACACTATCGTCGTGCCCGTCGCTTGCCAGACCCGGAGCAGCTCGGCGTTCATCCGCTCGCGGGTCATCTCATCGAGCGCGCCGAACGGCTCGTCCATCAGCAGGATCTGCGGCTTCAGCGCGAGCGCGCGGGCGATGGCGACGCGTTGCTGCATTCCGCCCGAAAGCTGCCACGGCCGACTCTCCGCGAACGAGCCGAGCTCGACCAGGTCCAGCATTTCCTGCGATCGTTGGTGCCGCTCAGCGGACGACACTCCGCTCACCTCGAGGGGCAGCTCGACATTCTTCCGGACGGTGCGCCAATCGAAGAGGACCGGCGCCTGGAAGCAGATGCCGTACTCGCGGTCGAGTCGGGCCTTGTGCGCGGGCTTGCCGTTGACGGTGATTTCGCCGATTGTCGGCTGGGTCAGATCGCCGATCAGGCGCAATAGGGTCGACTTGCCGCAGCCCGATGGGCCGATCAGGGATACGAACTCACCCCGACCAATCGTCAGGTCGATGTCGCGCAGCGCCTCGACGCCGCCGTCACGCTTGTCGGCGCCAAAGATCTTGGAGACGCCGTTGACCTGGACGACTGCGGGCGAGTCGGTGGTCGGTGCCAAGTCGGCGGTCGGTGCCAAGTCGGTGGTCGGTGCCAAGTCGGTCATGCGGGCTCCTCGGAGGGTCGGTAACCGCGCAGCGCGAATCGCTCAGCGGCGACAACGAGCAGGAAACCGACGATGCCCGCCGCGGCCGCATAAAGCAGCGCGGCCCACAGGCGCTCGGGGTTGATCGTGTAGTACTGGTTGAAGTTGAGCAGCGCCCCACCGAGTCCGTCGCGGATCCCGGCGGGCAGCTCACCCACGATCGCGCCCACGACAGCGGCCGTGGCGCTGATCTTGAAAGCGGTGAACAGGTACGGCGCCGCGGCCGGGAGGCGGACCTTCCAGAGCACGGCCCATTTGTTGGCCGCGAGGCTGCGCATCAATTCGATTGCTCTTGGGTCCGCCGACCTCAGGCCTCTCAGCGCCGCGATCGTGACCGGGAAAAACGTCAGGTACGCGGCGACGATGGCGATTGAGAACCAGCCCGCCTTGAGGCCAATCACGATGACCGGCGCGACCGCGATGATCGGCACGGTCTGGCTCATCACCACATAGGGAACGAGGGCGCGCTCGAGGAGTCGGACGTGCGCCAGCAGGATGCCGAGCAGCAGGCCGAACGCGCCGCCCAGGAAGAAACCGCTCGCCGCGCCGCGCAGCGTGAAGAGCATGCTGTCGAAGAGGATGCTGGCCAGGATGGGGCCGCGTGGCTGGATCGGCCGCGTCAGGGTGCCGATCACATTCCAGACGTGCGGCAGGCTCTGGTCGGTGACCAACCGCCAGCGCAGCGGCGGGAAATGCTCGAAGTTGATCGGGATGCCCGCGACCTCGCCGTGGACCCGCCACGGGTCGCCGGCGATGAACTTCGCGACTTCCCAAACGACCAGGATCGCGACGACGATCAGGGCAAGGCCGAACGTGCGCCGAACCCGACTTCTCGTGCCCCTCTCCATCGTGGCCCGAACTCTAACCGGCCCTGCGTCGCGCGAAGATCCTCGTGGCCTTGACGTCCGACCAGACCAAACCCGGACGCTTGGGCATCTCACTGCCTTGGCCCAGCGCCCTGACCCACGCCGCGGACGAGCCCATGAATCTCGACTCGAGTAAGCCCGCATACCGATCAACCAACTGGCGATTCGCTCTCGTGTCTCGGACTACCCACACCAGACCGACCGCAAACGCTGCGCCGTCTGTGGCGAGGCTCATTGCCCGCTGCTCCGCCTCGTGCACCTTGTAGTCGCTCGACCGCATCTCCTCGCCCAGGTCGCCGATCGTGTTCGTGCACTCGACGATGAGTATTCGCCGCTTCTTTCGATCTTCGAGCCGGACATCGATCCAGCGCTCCCGGCTCCGACTCTCCCATTCGGCCTTCCAGCCGGCGGGTGCCGCCACGCGTACAACCAACTCCTGGATGTCGAGATGGCCGGCGTCGCGCAACTCCAGCTGCGGATCACGTCCAAATTCAAACCGCAGGTAGATCCCGAGCGCCTCGCCCACCGCAAACCAATCCTGCATTGGCAGGGCCAGTGACCTGCCGAGCTCTATGTCGCCGAGTCGCTGACGGCTCAGGCCCGTCTTATCGGCCAAACCCTGCTGCGTAATTCGCCGACGCCGTCGGGCTGCCCGAATACTTTGACCCAGCGCTACCGCGGTCCGTGAAGCCCTTTGCTGGCCGACGATCGCGGCCTGCGGGCGTCGCTTTATCGCAGCCATGCCGACGATATTGGCAAAGCGGACTTATCGGCGCCTTAGGGGCCGATTGGACCGACCAATTCACGCGTGGGAAACGCAATCCACGCACAGTTGGGCCCGCCGGCGACGGTCTTGTCCCCTCGTTGACCTCGTTATGCCGATGTCGTCGGCATCGGCGGGCTCAGGGCTGGTTAGCGGACCGACTGGTCGGAGATGTCCAGTGCGTTGTCGATGATCGCGAAGCCTTCGGCCAACTGCTCTTCAGTGATCGTGAGCGGCGGGTTGGTGTGGATGCCGTTCCAGCGGTACATCGTGTACAGACCGTTGTCGCGGCAGTACTTGGCGATCGCCTTCATCTCGTCGGACGTGCCGTTGTAGGGGGCCATCGGCTCGAACGGGTTGCGCGACCGGACAACGTCGATCATGCCGAACAGGCCAATGTTGCGGACCGCGCCCACAGATGGATGCTTCGCCATGAGGTCGGCGTGATGGCGCGCCATCACCTGGCCCATCTTGGCCGCGCGGTCGATCAGCCCGTCCTCCTCGTAGACCCCGATCGTGGCGAGCGCCGCGGCGCAGCCCATGGGGTGCGAGTTGTACGTCAGGCCGCCGTAGAAAACCTTGTCCTTGAACGTCTCCGCCACGGATCGGCTCATCCCTACCGCCCCCAAGGGCAGGTAGGACGACGTCAGACCCTTGGCCATGGTGATCAGGTCGGGCACCACATCCCAGTGATCCACGGCCCACCACTTGCCTGTCCGGCCAAAGCCGCTCATGACCTC
>JBDTVN010000115.1:0-4834 GCA_040007155.1 Chloroflexota bacterium | reverse complement strand
CTTAGTCCCGGCCGCGAGCTAAGCTCGATGGACAACGGCTACCTGGCGCTCGCCGGGTGGCGTCGCCGGGTGGCCGAAATCTTTGCCGCGTGGCGGCGCGAGTCGACTGCCGACCCGCACGCGGCGTGGCTGAACTGGCGCGCGGCCCGGGACGAGTTGTTCCGCGACCACCCGCAATCTCCCCTTACGAGTGACGCGAGAGCCCGCTTCGGCGGGCTTTCGTATTTCGACTACGACGCGGCGTACCGCTTCACGGCGACCTACGAACCGGTCGATTCAGCCACGGATCCGCACTCAGCCGACCAGCGCGCGGGCGGTCTGCTGCAACTGCCCACGAGCGGCGCTGAGCCCTTCTCATTTCGGCGGATTGGCGTTGTTCATCTTTCTGGGCCGCTCGACGGTCAGACGCTCCCCGTCTTCTGGATGAGCGGCTATGCCGGGGGCATCTTCGTGCCGTTCCGCGACGCCACGAGCGGCCGCGAAACCTACGGCGCGGGCCGCTACCTGCTCGACACGGTCAAGGGCGCTGACCAGGGCGGCGATTGGCGGAGCGGCGAGATGACGCTCGATTTCAACCTGGCATATCACCCCTCGTGCACCTATGACCCCAAGTGGAATTGCCCGCTGGCGCCACGCGACGCGTGGCTGACGCTGCCCGTGAGGGCCGGGGAGCGTCTGCCGCAAGCGACCGGGCAGGGCTGACGATTCGTCAGACCTGGATTTCGGGGTACCACCGCGGCGGAACCAAAGTCAGATAGTCGGCGCCCCTCGACCCTGCCTAACTATCCCCAACCGGCGCCCGAACGGCGCGCTGGACTGCGGCGGACAAGATCGATATGCGATTCGGGGGAGACAGCCGTTTCCGGCCAGGGCTCCGAGCGGGCGTCCTGACGTTTTCGGCTGCGCTCGTGCTCGGCGCGGCGTTTCTTGTCGCCAATACCGTTTCGGATCGGCTGGCCAGTGTCGCGGTCAACGAAGCCGTCGGTCACGCCGAGTCGGTCATTCGCGGCCTGGTTGACCCCATGTTCTCGGGCACCAGCGTGGCCGACACCACGCCGGAGCACGCCGCGTTGATCAACGCCCGGCTGGGCGAGCTCGTCGGTAACGGGCGCATCCTGCGAGTAAAGGTCTGGTCGGCTGACGGCACGGTCGTCTTCTCCGACGAGCCGCAGCTGCGCGGTCGCCAATTTGAGCTGGACGCTGACCTGGCAGAGGCGCTCGACGGCGAAGTCGCGACCGAGTTTTCGGATGCGAGCGCCCAAGAGAATGAGTTCGAGCACGGCCTGGCCAACAGATTCCTGTCGATTTACATGCCCATCCACGGCCAGAACGGGAGCGTGATCGGCGCGTACGAGGTCTACGAGGATGCCGCGCCGATCGAGACCGCGATCTTCTCGACGCGCGACACCGTGCTGCTGATCGTCGGCGGCCTGGCGGTCGCCCTGCTCGTGCTGCTGTGGATCGCCTTCGCCGGCGCGTCGAAGCTGCTCGGGCGACGCAACGAGTCGCTGCGGCGCAGCCGGAGTCGCTTCCAGTCGCTCGTCCAGAACTCAGCCGACGTCAATATGATCGTGAACCCACAGGGCCGCATCGTGTACGAGAGTCCCGCAGCAGAGCGCGTTCTGGGCTTCACCGCCGCAGCCCGGGTAGGTCGCTCGGCGTTTGCTGCGGTCAGCCAGGCCGACCAGCCGCGAGCGCGCCAGCTGCTGGCAGATGTGCTCCGGACGCCCGGCGGCCAGGTGACGGCGGAGATGCATGTCGGCCATGCTGACGGTAGCCAGCGCGACTTCGAGTTCGTGATGAAAAATCTCGTTGACGACCCAGCCGTTAGCGGCGTCGTCGTCAACTACCGCGATGTGACCGAGCGGCGCAAGCTCGAAGACGAGCTGCGCCTCCAGGCATTCCACGATCCGCTCACCGGTCTCGCCAACCGCGCCTTGTTCCTTGACCGGCTCCAGCACGCCATGGAGCGGCAGCGCGGTTTCGGCCGCCAGCTGGCGGTCCTGTTCATCGACCTAGATGACTTCAAGACGGTCAATGATTCGCTGGGTCATGGGGCAGGCGACCGACTCCTCGTGGGCGTGGCTGAGCGGCTGCGCGGCGTCCTGCGCGACGGCGATACCGTCGCGCGCATGGGCGGCGACGAATTCGCGGTGCTCGTTGAGGACGCGACGGATGGCGACGCGCCGGTGGAGGTTGCCGGCCGTTTGCTCGCATGCCTGCAGGCGCCATTCGACCACGACGGCAAGGAGCTGTACGTACGCGCCAGCGTGGGCGTAGCTTCATGGGAATCGAGCAGCGAAACGGCCGAAGACCTCATTCGCAATGCAGATATGTCGATGTATACCGCGAAAGCGAACGGCAAGAACCTGGTGGCCGTGTTCGAGCCGGGCATGCACCAGGCGGCGCTCGACCGGCTCGCGTTGCGCGGCGACTTGGAGCGCGCCGTCGAGCGTCACGAATTCTTCCTGCAGTATCAGCCGATCGTCCGTCTCGCTGACGGCGTCATCACCGGGGTCGAGGCGCTGCTGCGCTGGCAGCATCCGTCGCGCGGCGTCGTCGGGCCGCTCGAATTCATTCCGGTCGCCGAGGAGACGGGGCTCATCGTGCCACTGGGCATGTGGGTGCTCGAAGCCGCCACACGCCAGCTCGCCCAATGGGACCAGGCAAAACGGACGCGCGGCCTGCGCATGAACATCAACGTCTCGGTCCGCCAGGTGCAACGACGCGAGTTCGTCGACGAAGTGCGAACGACGCTCGCCGCTGCCGGCGTAACGCCAGCGCGGGTGACACTCGAGTTCACTGAGAGCGTGATCATGCGCGACACCGAGCACACCCTCGCGACGCTCGATGCCCTCAAAGCCGTGGGTGTGCGCCTTTCTATTGACGATTTCGGCACGGGCTACTCGTCGCTCAGCTACCTGCGCCGCTTCCCCATCGACGAGCTCAAGATCGATCGCTCTTTCGTCGCGACCATGGCCCAAGAGCGCGGCCAGCTGGCCGTGGTTCGCTCGGTCGTGCGGCTGGGTGAGACGCTCGGCCTCGACACGGTGGCGGAAGGCGTCGAGGACGATCAGCAGTTGGCCAGCCTGCGCTCGCTACGTTCGGCCTACGGTCAAGGCTTCCTCTTTTCGCGTCCGGTGAATGCAGCCGATATCCCGGCGCTGCTGAACCATCAACCTCGGGCTGATGAGCCTCAGCCGCAGCCCAAGCTGCGCACGCGGGTCGCCTGAACCAACTCGTCGCGTACCATCGGGGGCATGGCAATCGAAGCGTCCAGCCTGCTAACGCCTGGGGCGCGCAACTTCCTGAGCGCGAAGCCGCGCTACGCGACGCTGGCGACGATCAACCGCGACGGCTCACCGCACCAGATCGTGATCTGGTTCCTGCTGCGCGGCGACGAGCTCGTCGTCAACTCGCGTCACGGCCGCCGCTGGCCAAGCAATCTCGAGCGCGACGGCCGCGCCAACCTGGCGGTGTACGAAGCCGAAGACGCAGTGACGATGAACTGCACTCTTGAACGTGTGTACGAGGGCGGCGAGGCGCAGGCCGATATCGCCGCGATGGCCCGTCGTTACGACACGCCCCAAGTGGCCGAACACGAGATCCAGCGCTTCGTCACCGAACCGCGCGTGACCTTCATCCTGCGCCCAACGAAGGTCAACGTCCACGGAGAACCGCACTAAATGGCACGACCGCAGATCGGCTATGCGGCGATGCTCGAGCAGTTCCACCCAACTGAGCTGATCGACTACTGCGTCGCAGCTGAAGACGCCGGCTTTTCAGGCATCATGGCCGCCGACCACATGCAGCCGTGGACGCCGCAACAGGGCAACGCCGCCTTCGTATGGGCCTTCATGGCGGTCGCGGCTGAACGCACCAAGGGGGACGTCGGCCCTGGGGTGACGTGCCCGTCGTTCCGTCAGCACCCCGCCGTTATCGCGCAGGCCGCGGCGACCCTCGAAGCGATGTACCCGGGTCGGTTCTGGCTGGGCCTTGGGTCGGGCGAAGCGCTCAACGAGCACATCGTGGCCGACTACTGGCCGGAGGCGCCCGAGCGCATCAATCGGATGTTCGAAGCCATCGAGATCATCCGCAAGCTCTTCAGCGGCAAGGACGTCAAGCACAAGGGCGAGTTCTTCAAGATGGAGACAGCCCGAATCTGGACCATGCCAGCCGCGCCGCCACCCATCTTTGTCGCGACCGCCGGACCAATCACTGCCGAGCGAACGGGCAAATTGTGTGACGGCCTGATCACCGTCGGGGCGCCCGAAGGCAAGATCGAAGGCATCTTCGAGCGTTTCGAGAAGGGCGCCACCGAGGCGGGCAAGGACCCGACCACGATGCCCAAGATCATTCAGATCCACATGTCCTGGGCGGAGACCGACCAAGAGGCGCTCCAGAACGCTCTGACCGAATGGCCCAATGGCGGCATGAAGTTCCCCAAGCAGGACATCAAGTCACCGCTGGACTTCGAGCAGATGGCCAAGCTGGTGCGGCCCCAAGATTTCGAGGGCCGGATGCTGATCTCATCCGATCTCGAGGCGCACCGCAAGGAAATCCAGAAGTTCGCTGACATGGGCTTCGATCGGCTCTATCTGCACAACGTCGGGCGCAACCAAAAGGAGTGGATCGAGGCCTTCGGCCGCGAGGTCCTGCCCAAGATCAGCGCCTAGAGGCGAAAGTTCCGCCCTAGCTCGCTCGACCAACGCCGGCCAACGTCAGCGCCGTTGGCGACAATCCAGTCCCTGAAGCGCGTTGGCGTATTCCCGGCGGGTTCTAAGCTGCTGACCAGCAGGCTCTCCATCAGCTCCTTGGTCTCGTCGCGCGTCAG
>JBDTVN010000114.1:0-4862 GCA_040007155.1 Chloroflexota bacterium | reverse complement strand
GCGTCGACTTCGGCCGGATCTACTTCACGACCATTCAACTTGCCAACGCTGCGCGGGAAGCAGCCGACTATGGGGCCGAGTTTCCGTCCGACACTGCTGGGATGGTAGCTCGCGCCAATACGGAACGAAACGCACAGTCGCAGACCGGCCAGCCTGGCTCGCTCACCTATCCGCAGAACCTGTCAACCGTTTGCGCCACGCCCGGCGGCACGCCCATTTCCTGCACTGTCGCCCCGGGCGGAGGGGGTGCCGGCAACACTCTTAAGGTGACGCTCAACGCCCCGTTTACGTTCTTGACGCCCATGATCGCGACGTTCTTCGGAGGCGGGCTGAGCATCACCTCGGCGGCCACCGTGGTTGTGCTCGGGGTGGCCGGCGATCCCGGCAACCCAAACCCGGACAACTGCAGCGCACCGTCGACGCCAAGCCTGACTGTGACTACAACGGGACTGACTGCCGTGATCGACCCGGCCGGGTCGCTGCCCGATGCTGGCGTTTGCGCCATATCCGGGTACAACTACGACTTCGGCGACGGTCTGACCGGTGTCGGCGGGAGTGTCCCGACAAACCACATGTACGGCTCGCCCGGCACGTACACGATCGCGCTTACGGTGACGAACCAGGGCGGCGAGGCCACCGCGACGCGCACTGTCACTGTGCCGTCGGCGGGCTCAACCGCGGCCCCAACGTCAACCGCAGGTGCGTCGTCCACGCCGGGTTCGAGTTCCAGCCCAACGCCGGCGCCCTCCACGACTCCCGGTCCGACCAGCAGCCCGACGCCGAAGCCATCCATATGCACCGGCCCGACGGCGGCGTACGCGTACGCAACGTCGTCGCATGGCATTGACGGCCATGTCGACTTTACGGACCAGTCGACCTACGCGATCGGCTGTCCGATCACGACTTGGCTATGGAACTTTGGCGACGGCACACCGTTGTCCAATGCCCAGAACCCAGCACACGACTTCGCCAACAAGAACGCCACCTACACGGTCACCCTGACCGTCACCAACTCGGTCGGTACGACGTCGATCAGCAAGCAGGTGGACCCAAAGTGAGCCGAGCAAAGGGCCGACGCGGCCAGTCGCTGGTCGAGTTTGCCATCGTCATGCCGGTTTTCCTGTTCCTGCTGTTCGGCTTTATCGACGTGGCCCGCCTCGTCTACCTAAACTCGACGCTCTCCCAGGCCGCGCGCGAGGGCGCCCGGACGGGCAGTGTCGCCGCGAGTTATCGGGGCAGTGTCGATGACGGTTGCGGCCACCTGGGCGGCCCAGTATGTCCCGCAAACGACGCGGCCCTGGTAACCGTCATTCAAGCTGCGGCCAACGGGATGATGAGGCCGTTTGGCTCGGTGGGATCGCTGTACATCAGTTGCGTCGCGGAGGATGGCGCGCCGCCGACCGGCAATTGGACGTCGGCCAACAGCTGTCCCAACAACTCATCGGGCAGCATCATCTCGGTCCGCGTTACAGCGACATTCACACCGATTACGCCGGTCCTCAGCCAGTTGCTCGGAACCACGCTGTCGGGTTCCGCGACGATGACGATTAATTAGGAGGAACGGGGATGCGCCGCACGGATCGGACAGGGCGCCAGTCGGGCCAGGTGCTCGTTTTGTTTGCCATCAGCCTGACTTTGATTATCACGATCACAGGCCTGGCAGTTGATGGTGGCAATGGCCTGACGCAGCGCCGCAACGCCCAGAACACGGCGGATTTCGCGGCGATGGCCGGCGCGCGCATCGTCGCCGAGTGGATTTCGGGGGATGTCGCAAACGGCACTGACGCCAACGTCCGCGCGGCGATCCAGAACACGGTTGCAGCCAACGGCGGCGATGCCATGACGTTCGGCTCGAGCAACGGCCCACGCTACATCGACGACGCCGGAGACCAACTCGGCTACATCGGCTCGGGCTTGATTCCGCCTGCCGCGGTCGGCGTGAGCGTGACCGCAAATCTGACCTTCCCGACGACCTTCATCCGCATCGCCGGAATCAACACATGGATGGCAAGCGCGACTGCCTCCGCGCGCGGAGGCTACGCAACCGGTGCACCAAGCGGCGCGTTGTTCCCAGCGGGTATTTCGCTGGCCTTCTTTCAGACCTATCCGTTCTGCGTGGGCGACGTCGGCTCCAGTCCCAGTTGTGCTCCGCACCACCTCACCCCCGGCAGCCTCAACGTTCCTGGCGGATTCGGCTGGCTAACGTTCGGATGCAACGGCTACGGTCTCGGTCAGGTGCCGCCGGCGAATGCAGGTGGATGCGGCAACAGCAAGCCGTTCCTGCAGGGCGAGATTGGTCCGCCCAGCAACTCGTATGGGTGTTGCACGAAGGTGGGCATTAGTGGCAGCGCCGACAGGATCGGAAGCCTTCCCGGCAATAAAGTCAGCGCGGATTGCAGCGTCCGGATCCAGCAGAAAGCGACAGTTGTCGTGCCGGTCTGGGACTACGCAGGCGGGAATGGCTCCAACGCCTGGTACCACATCGTCGGCTTCTCAGGGTTCCAGATCACCGGTTGCTCGGGTGGCAAGGACCTCGAGGGCGTGTGGCGGAAGGCATTCTTTGAAGGCCCGGTCACGTCAGAATCCAATGGCCTGCCATTCCAGTCGCTCGGCGTGCAACTGATCCGCTGACGCCCTACGGCCTCGCTTCGGCTAGCCGACCGCACGAGCGACCTTGTCGTCGGGGCTGACCTCGATGCCGTGCTTCTTTGCCGCGGCGACGATCTTCTTGCGCGCACTCTCCTTGGCAGACGCACTCTCGAAGTCGGTCTGGTTCCAACGCGCCATGGCATTGCGCACGTGCGAGTCATCCTCGATTGGCAGGTGGCCCTCGCCCTTCTTGTCGACGTAGGCGAAGTTGCCCTTCTTGATGTGCTTGCGGCCATTGGCAGTCAATTCGGTCATGTCGGTAGAGTGCCTTCGGGAACGTGAAAAAGGCGACATCGACCGCGTTGATCGGGTGTCGGTGATGTCTCAATCAGACCATCACGACGGCGCTGGTAAAGTCAGGCTCATGGACCGACCGAGAACCAAGCAGGTGTGCACCATCGGGCCGGCCAGCGCTGACAAGATCCCAGATCTGGTCGCGGCCGGAATGGATGTCGCGCGGATCAACTTTTCGCACGGCACGGCCGACGATCACAAGGCATACGTTCATGCCGTGCGGGCAGCGGCCCATAGCGCTCGGCGGAGCGTCGCGGTCATGGTCGATCTGCCGGGGCCCAAGCTTCGCCTGGGCGAGCTCGACGGTGGCGAGCTGCGGCTTGTTTCAGGCACATCGTTCCCACTGACGGGAGTCAATGCCGCCGACTTGGCCGCCAAGCTCCAGGTCGGTGATCGGGTGCTCATGGCCGACGGGGCGGTCGAGCTCAAGGTCACGGAAGTCGCCGATGGCCAGGTGAACACCGAGGTCGTCAACGGCGGCCTCGTGCGCTCGCGCTCGGGCGTCAACATCCCGAGTGAGCGATTCGGCGAAGGCGGCCTGACCGACGAAGATCGGGCAGGGGTGGCGCGCGCCCTTGAGCTGCGCGTAGACCTACTGGCGCAGTCTTTCGTGCGCTCGGCGACAGATGTTGTCGACCTTAAGCAGCTGCTTCCCGCAGACGGGCCGCGCGTCGTGGCGAAGATCGAGACCCGGGCGGCGCTTGATGATTTCGACGCGATCGCGGCGGCCGCCGACGGAATCATGGTCGCGCGCGGCGACCTGGGCGTGGACATCCCTTTCGAGGATGTGCCGATGATCCAGAAGGATCTGGTCCGCCGCGCGACGGCGGCTGGACGCTTCACGATCGTCGCCACCCAGATGCTCGAGAGCATGACCGCCGCTGCCCGGCCGACCCGCGCGGAGGCGAGCGATGTCGCCAATGCCGTCATTGATGGCGCGGATGCGGTAATGCTGTCGGCTGAAACCGCCATTGGCGCGTACCCGGTTGAGGCATTGACTGCGCTGGAGCGGATCTGCGTTGCAACGGAGATATCCGCCGCTCATCAGATGGCGGGCGTCGGCGCGCCGCTTGGCACGAGCCCGGCGGACGAGATGATCGCCGCCGCAAGTTACGTCGCGGCGCGCAACGGCGTGGGCCAGGTGTGGTGCTTCACCAGAACCGGCCGCACCGCCGAGCTTCTGTCACTCCAGCGCCCGGGCGTGCCAGTCGTCGCGTTCACGCTTAGCCCGGTCGTCGCGCGCCGGCTCGCCGTGCGCCGCGGCATCGTGCCGCTCGTCCTGCCAGCCGGTGCCAAGAGCGTCCCGCTGACCGACCAGATGGAGGCCGCATGGCGCTCGCAGCGGTCGGCCAGTGCCGACAATGACAGTGTGCTGCTGGTGACCACGTCGAGCCAACCCACGGGCATCAATCGGCTCGAGATGCACGTCCTCGGCGCGGTGCAGAGGCCACACGGCGATGCCAAATGACGAACGCCGAGGTCGTACGCACGGCGGCCTAAAGTGATCATCCGTTCTATAATTGGCCTGTGCCGGCCGGGACACCCATGACCCAGGATTTGCTCGTCGTCCGTGGCGCGCGCGAACACAACCTCAAGAACATCACCGTCGAATTGCCGCGCGACCGGCTGGTGGTCATCACCGGGTTGTCGGGCAGCGGCAAGTCGAGCCTCGCCTTCGACACGATCTACGCTGAAGGGCAGCGCCGCTACGTCGAGAGCCTGAGCGCCTACGCGCGCCAGTTCCTCGGACAAATGGAAAAGCCCGACGTCGACCAGATCGATGGTCTTTCACCGGCAATTTCGATCGACCAGAAGGGCGCGTCGCGCAACCCACGCTCGACCGTGGGCACGGTGACAGAGATCTACGACCACCTGCGCCTGCTGTTCGCGCGCGTGGGTCATCCGCATTGCCCCAACGG
>JBDTVN010000113.1:0-4915 GCA_040007155.1 Chloroflexota bacterium | reverse complement strand
CAGCACCGCGTCGTATTGCGCCGGATCCGTGACGATGCCGACGCTCTCGTGGTTCTTCGCCGCCGCCCGGACCATCGAGGGGCCACCGATGTCGATCTGCTCGATCAGCTCGTCGTCGGTGATGCCTTCCTTCGCCGCTGCTTGCGCGAATTGGTACAGGTTCACGACCACGAGCTCGAATGGCTCAATAAGCGCCGCGGCGAGTTGGGTGCGATGGTCGTCGAGTCGCTGATCGGCCAGCACGCCCGCGGCAATCCTGGGGTGGAGCGTCTTGACGCGGCCGTCGAGCATCTCGGGAAAGCCCGTGACATCGGCCACATCAGTTACCGCGAGACCGGCCTCGCGCAACGAACGCGCCGTGCCCCCGGTCGAGACCAGCTCGAAGCCGATGCCGGCCAACCGCGTCGCAAAAGCCGCCAGTCCGTTCTTGTCGGAGACCGACAGCAACGCCCGCCTACCGCGCGGCAGTTCATCGGCCCGCTGCCAATCGATGCTGACCGCCCGGTCGGTGATCTCGACCGCGCCGGCCAGCGCGAGGGCTACGACACGCGGCAGCAGTTGGTGTTCTACGGCGTGGACACGCGTCAGCAGCGTCTCTTGTGTGTCGTTCGGCAGGACCGCAATCGCCTGCTGGGTAACGATCGGGCCGCCGTCCAGCGTCCTGTCAACGACGTGCACCGTCACGCCGGTAACACGCGCGCCGCCAGCCAACGCGTCGCGAACCGCGTGTGCGCCCGGGTACGCCGGCAGGAGACTCGGATGAACGTTCAGGATGCGCCCGCGATACCGGTCAAGCGTCTCCGGCCCGACTACGCGCATGAAACCAGCCAGGACAACCCAGTCGACTTCGGCGGCAGCAAAGGCCGCGGCCAACGCCTGATCCCAGCTCTCTTTGTCGCTTGTCGTTGGGTCGACGAGCGCCGTCGCGATCCCTTCGTCCGCCGCAAAACCGAGTGCGTCACACGGCCTGTCAGCGACGACGAGCACTATTTCGCCGCCGAGCAATCCGCGCTTCTCGTATGCGCGCAGCGCGCGCAGGTTCGAGCCAGCGCCGCTGACGCAGACCGCGATCCGGCCGCTCACGCCTCTACGTAACGCTCGCCGTCAAAGTAGTGCGTAGGACCGACGATTCCGATCTCCCACGCCTCGATATCGGCATCACGGATTACATCCAGCGCGATCTCCACCGCACCTGGCTCCAGCACTATCGCGAAACCGATGCCGCAGTTGAACGTCGCGCGCATCTCCTGATCAGTCATGCCCGCGGCTACGGCGACTTTGTCGAAGATCGGCGGCTGGGACCAGCTGACAGGGCGGATGCGCGCCGTCAGGTTGTCAGGCAGGGCGCGCGGAATGTTCCGCCGCAGACCACCACCTGTTATGTGCGCCAGCCCGCCGATGCGCTTGTGGTTCCCGCGCACTGCGTCGGCGACATCGAGCACCACCTGCGAATACAGCCGCGTCGGCTCAAGTAGATCTGCTGTCAGCGGTAGCTTGTGCTCGTCAATCAGCTTCCGGATCAGCGAGAAGCCGTTCGAGTGCAGGCCGGAGCTGGCCAGACCCAGGATCGCGTCACCCTCGCGCGACTGGCCACGGTCGATCAGGTACTTCTGCTCAACGAACCCGGCACAGAAGCCGGCCAGGTCGAAGGCGTCGTCGGCCATCGTTCCCGGGTGCTCAGCAGTCTCGCCGCCGACGAGCACGCAACCGATCTCCGCGCACGCCTTGGCCACACCGCCTATCAGCGCGCTGACACGTTCCTGGTGGACCTTGCCGACGGCGATGTAGTCGAGGAAATACGTGGGCTGGGCGCCGTGGCAGACAACGTCGTCGGCACACATTGCGACCAGGTCCTGACCGATTGTGTCGTATCGATTCAGCAGGCGCGCAATCTCCGTCTTGGTGCCGACGCCATCGGTTGAGGTCACGATCAATGGCTGTTCCATGTCCGACGGCAGCTGAGTGACCGCGCCAAATTCGCTCAGGCCGACAAAGCGGTCTGCGGCTGCCATGGGCCACGACCTGCGCGCCTGGGCGATCGCGCGATCTGCTGCTTCTACGTCGACGCCCGCATTTGAGTAAGCGTCGCTGAGCCGCGTCATCGTCCAATCGCCGTGGTAGCCAGCTCCACTGGCTCGAGAACCAGCTTGTGATTGCCGGCGTCGTACGGCACGGGCACGGGGTAGTTGCCATCGAAGCACGCGAAGCAGAAGCGCTCGCGCGGCAGGTCGAGCGCGTCAAGCACCCCGCCGATGCTCAGATAGGACAACGAATCGGCGCCGATGAAATCGCGGATCTCTTCGACCGACTTGGTAGCCGCGATCAGCTCCGTCTCGATCTGGGTATCGATGCCGTAGAAGCACGGATGGAAGATCGGCGGCGCGCTGATGCGTACGTGTACTTCCTTCGCACCGGCACGGCGCAGGAGGCCGACGATCTGGCGCGTGGTGTTGCCGCGGACGATTGAGTCGTCGACCACGACGAGCCGTTTGTCCCTTACCTGTTCGCGTAGCGCCGACAGCTTGACCAGCACGCCCCGCTGACGGAGGCCCTGCGAGGGCTGGATGAAGGTCCGACCGGCATAGCGGTTGCGGACCATGCCTTCGCGATACGGGATGCCACTGGCCTCCGCGTAGCCCGCCGCGGCCGGCGCGCCGGTGTCGGGTACGGGCATCACGAGATCCACGTCCGCGGGCGCTTCCCGGGCAAGCGCCTCGCCCATGCGCCGTCGCGCCTCGTAGAGGTTGCGGCCGAGCATGTACGAGTCGGGCCGGGCGAAGTAGATGAGCTCGAAGACACACAGGTTCTCGCGGCCTTGGGCGAACCTCACCGACCTCGGCCCGCCGGGCTCGCCCAGCACAACCATCTCGCCCGGCTCGACATCGCGCACGAACTCAGCGCCCAGGACATCAAGCGCGGCCGTTTCCGACGCGAGCACGTAGCCGGTCGCGCCATCAGGCAGGACCAGCGTGCCCAGGACAAGCGGCCTGAAGCCGTACGGGTCGCGCACTCCGATGACGCGGCCCTCGTCCATCACGACGAGCGAGTACGCGCCTGAGACGCGCGGCAGCAGAGCCAGCAGAGCGTCAACCAGGTCGTCGGCTGGCTCGATCGCCAGCAGCGCGGTGAGCAACTCGGTGTCAGTCGTACCGACGAGGCGCGACTTGCCTCCGGGGAGCGCCTCGAGCAGCTCACGCGTGTTGACGAGGTTGCCGTTGTGCCCCACCGCGACGGTGCGCGCAGGTCCCATGCGCAGGGTCGGCTGGCTGTTCTCCCAGATCGTCGAGCCGGTCGTCGAGTAGCGGCAATGGGCAATCGCCAGATGGCCGCGAAGCGACTCGAGGCGATGCTCCTGCAGGACCTGATCGACGTGGCCCAGGTCCTTGTAGACCATGATCCCGCGTCCGTCGGTGACGGCGATCCCGGCCGACTCCTGGCCGCGATGCTGCAGCGCGAAAAGCGCCGTCGTCGCGAATGGCGCCGCATCCGTGCCCGGGGCGTAGACGCCGACGACGCCACACATGGCGCTAGCCCTCGCCCATGACGCGCGGCAACGCGCGTTCCCAGGCGCGGCGCATATCTGCGACGTGCAGGTCGAGTTCATCGGCAACGCCCGCGCCACGCTCCTCGGCGGCGCCGGTAGCACCCACGCCGGCGAGGCGAATTCTCAGCCGCTCGCCACCGACTTCGCCAAGCTGCCGGCAGGCGACGCGCATGCCTGAAGCCAGCCGGGCGAGTTCCGACCAGTTGGCCGCGTCGACCGTAACGACCGCCCGACTCGGGCTTTCCCCGAACAGCACCACGGCGGGCGGGAGCGCCACCTGGACGAGCAGATCGGCGCCCAGGTTGCCCCAGATCGCGGATTCGGCTATGGCCACGGCGAGGCCGCCGCCGCTGACGTCCTGGGCCGACTCGAGCAGGTGCGCGGCTGCGGCGCGACGCAGGACGTCTTGCAGCGCCGCTTCGCGGCCTAGCTCCAGTGACGGGGGACGATCTTCAGGTGCCGCACCTGCGAGCCGCTCGTACACGGAGCCGACAAGCCCCGGGCCCGCCTCGCCCATCAGCACCACCAGATCCCCTTCTTTCTTGAAGCACGGACTGACCAGGTCGGCAATGTCATCGATTGCGCCGACGATGCCGATCTGCGCAGTCGGCGCGATCCGTCCCAGCGGCGACTCGTTGTAGAGGCTCACGTTGCCGCCCGTGATCGGGATATCAAGCGCGAGTGCCGCGTCTTTGAGTCCGCGCACCGACTCGGCCAGCTGCCAATACGCCTCGGGCACCCCGGGATCGCCGAAGTTGAGGCAGTTGGTGATGCCGAGCGGCCGCGCGCCGGTGACCGCGATATTCCGCGCGCATTCAGCTACCGCGAGGCTCGCGCCGAGCGCCGGATCATGCAGCGCGACGTTCGGCTGCGAATCGGTTGCGACGACGATCGCGCGTTTCGTGCCCTTGACGCGCAGCACCCCGGCGGCGTGCTCGCAGGCAGCGACGGTGTCAGTGCCGACCGTCTGGTCGTACTGCGTCGTCACCCACGCGCGGCTGCCGATGTTGGGATGACCCAGCAGCGCCTCGAGCACGGCCGCGGGATCCATGCCCCTTTCGGGCAGGCCGTCGTGCGCCAGCGGCGTTTCGCCAGGTGCGGGCGCGGCACGACGGCGTGGTGGCGGCGCAGATAGCCGCGGGATCTCGATTGATTCGCTGGCCAGGGCCCGCGCCGGCACGCGCGCGATTTCGACGCCTTCATCGACAACCACTACGTCGCCGTCATCCGTGATCGTGCCAACAACGGCCGCTGGCAGACCCCAGCGGCGGCACACCTCGAGCACGTCGTCGAGCCGCGCAGCGTCGACCACAGCGAGCATCCGCTCCTGGCTCTCGCTGATCATCACTTCGAAGGGCGCCATGCCCTCCT
>JBDTVN010000112.1:0-4930 GCA_040007155.1 Chloroflexota bacterium | reverse complement strand
CGGGCGTTTACGCCAAGAAATTCATCGTTGGCTACCGGCCCATGATCCCGGCGCTGTTCGAGGTCCTTACCGCGTTCGTGATGATTGCCGTCGCGGCGTTCATTTTCGAACGTCCGTGGGAAGCGCCCATCAACTTTGACTCGGCGTTTTCGGTCGCGTGGCTGGGCCTATTCGGCTCCGGCCTGGCGTTCATCATCTTCTTCAGGCTGATCAACAACTGGGGCGCCACGCGGACATCGACTGTCGCGTACCTCATGCCGGTCTTCGGCATCATCCTGGGTGCGGCGGTGCTGAGCGAGGAGGTCACGCCTACCCGTATGTTCGGCACCGCCCTGGTCATCGGTGGTGTGGCCCTCGTCAACATCAAGCGCGAGGCATTCGCCGCTCGACTCGGTGGGTTGCGCGGTCGCCCGCCAACCACTGCCGACGCCACCGCCGAGGTCGTGACCGAGCAGCGTTAGGGTCGCGCCAAAGCCGCGCTCGGGGACGATGCAAGAAACTTGGTATCTGGACAGAACTAGTTTCCGCTGCTAGATTTTCCGTATGACCAGCGCGACCCCCGCCCACGAGGCAACCCACCAGCCGATGACTCTCCGTGACCGCCTGCTCGGCTGGCGCGAAATCATGCAGACGGCCAATGCGCCTGAAGACCGCCCGATGGACACGGTCGGCAAGTGGCTGGTCATGACCCGCGCCGCGGTGTTCCCGATGACCCTCTGGTCGGGCACGATTGGCGCCCTGCTGGCGGTCGAGCAATCACGCCTTTTCCCAGGCTCGGTGGCTATCGACTGGCTGAGCGTCGTGATCGCAATCTTTGGCATCGTGCTCGCGCACGCGACCAACAACCTGATCAACGACTACTTCGACCAGGCGCAGGGCATCGACAGCGAGGGCTACGTCCGCGCGCTGTACGCGCCGCATCCGGTGCTGAGTGGATGGATCACGCGCCGCGGGTTGCGCAACGTCATCCTGGCCCTTACCGCGGCAGATGGGCTGATCATGCTCATCCTCGCCGCGCGCAACGCCCAGCCCGTCCTGCTGATCGCGTTCGCCCTGGCCGGCCTGTTCCTATCTGTCTTCTATGTTGCCCCGCCCTTCAGCCTGAAGCGCCGCGGCCTGGGCGAGCTCGACGTGTTCCTCACGTGGGGCCCGCTGATGATCGGCGGCACTTACCTCGTGGCCACTGGCACCGTGCCACTGTGGGTGCTCGTCTTTTCGATGCCCTACGCGCTGCTCGTGACGAGCGTCCTGTTCGGCAAGCACATCGACAAGATCGTGCCCGACACCGCGCTCGGCATTCGGACGCTGCCCGTGATCCTGGGCGATCGCCGCGCACGCCGCGTTGCGCAGGTCATCATGGTCGCGTTCTACCCGCTGCTTGCGGGTGCGGTGCTGGTCGGCTGGGTCGGCCCGTGGGTGCTGCTCGCGGTCCTGGCAATCCCCGAACTGGTGCGCGCGCTGCGCATCTTCAGCCAGCCGCATCCCGCCGAGCCACCCTCTTGGTACCCAAAGCGCGGCTGGCCATTGTGGTTCGTCGGCTTCGCGTTCCGCCACGTCCGACTGGCGGGCTTCCTGATGACGGTCGGCCTGGTGCTCAACACGCTGATCCCAGTGAAGTTGCCCTGGCTCTAGCCCCGCCGACGGTACTTTGTGCACTGCATGCACCTACCGCCCGTCGGACTGACCAAGACTGGGCTATTGGTCGCTGCCGACGCTTGACTCACGCTCAGCGGACGGCACGATTCGCCCACTCGGGTCGCAATTGACTCGTTCCGGGCGCTTCAGCGGACGATAGGTGCACTGAGCGCACATCGAGCACCGCCAGCACCGCCGTCTCTAGTTGAAGGGGAAGAGCGAGCCCTCTTTCCACGTGCAGCTCGCGGCGTTGAAGTCAGCGTAGAGCGAGACGTCATCGCCCTCTGCCAGCACGGGCAGCGACTTGCAACTGGGTCCGTGGGCGGGATTGCCCTGCTCGTCCATGAATTGCACGTCGATCGCGTAACCCGCCGGCTCCAAAACCAGAGGCGTAGATGACGCGCCCAGCAAGCCTTGCGCCACAAGGTGATCGCCATTGCTGATCGCGTAGCCCGGTTGCGTCCCGGCCAGGCCTTCCCAGCCTTGCGCATCGAGCGTTAGTCGCGCCGGGCTATAGGTCGCGTCGACTTCAAGGGGCAGCGAAGCGACGACGATCCCACTTGGGTCTTCGACGATGACATCGCGACCGGCCGCGATGCCATCGGCATCGGGCGCACTTGACATGACGCGCAGGTACCAGACAACTCCGTTCGCCTTGCCGACGAACCGTGGATCGATTTCATTCAACTGCGTCGCGAGCAGCGGATAGCCCAGAACAAAGGTTTCGTCGGAGTTGACTCCCGCGGCAATGACCTCATCGAGCCTCATGCGCGGGCTGACAGCTGGATTGGCGACATCGACATCGGCTGCCAGGTCGTTGATCCAGGCGACGCGATCAATCACCAGGTTCGAGGCGCAGGTCGAACGGTCCGCGGCTGCGCATTGCCATGATCGGCTGTCAGCGGCGTGGACGATGAGCGCGACGCGGGCCGGGTCGTTGGCCGGTCCGGCCATCTGCCAGAGCAGGTCGGCGCCCACGGTTTCGGGAACTGCGATGGGCGCCGGCGCTCCGCTGCCACCGCTCTGCGCTTCGGCAGCCGTGTCGCCGAAGCGGCCGCCGTTGCAGAAGCCAAGTACGGGCGAAGCGTGCGCCATGAAGGCGCACGGCAGCGCTTCTTGGATCCAGAAGCCGGCGACCGCGGCCATGCGGCCGTCGAGCTTGCCGTCGGCCGCGAGCTGATTAATGCCCGCGACGGTGTAAACCGGCAGACCGAGGATGGAGGTGGGCAGACCAGTGTCGGTGGTTGGTCCTGTGGTCGGGGTCGGCTGGGGAGTCGGCTCGAGCGTCGAGCTTGGACCTGGGCTAGTAGTCGGTGCCGGGCTGTTAGTCGGTGCCGGGGTCGCTGTGCACGCCAGCAACAACAGGCAGAAAACCGGGACTGTGGCGCCTCTCACGCCTAACCAGACGCCGGGCGCGGCCATTCCGTTTCGAAGACGTACTCCAGGCCGTCTATCTCATCCATATGCTCGCCCACCTGATGGAAGCCATAGGCGGCCGTGAGATTGAGCGACGCCTCGTTGCCGGGCGAGATCGACGCGACGAAGCGGGTGATCCCATGCTCGCGATACGCCCAGTCGAAGAGGGCCTTGACCGACTCGGTCGCATAGCCGCGGCGACGAAAGGGCGGATCGACCGAGTAGCCGACTTCCAGCCTCCCCTCCTCGTCGGGCGGACCATGGAAGCCAATCGACCCGACTGCCCGTTTTGTCCCGTCACCCTGCGTCAGGACCATGGACCGGCCCAGCCAGGGACGAATCGTCGGATCGAGTCGAAGTTGGCCGAGTCGGAACTTCAGGAAATTCTCCAGCTCGTCGGCCATCCATTCCGAAACTTCCGCGTCGAGCTCGGCTGATGCGCCGGCCATGTCGTGCCCGGCGAGCGCCTCCATGAATGGCAGGGACATGGACACGAGCTCGAGGTGCGGCGTCGTGATGTCCGGGATGTCGTCGATCAAATTTTTAGGCCAGCAACGGCCTCGATCGAGATCTGTAGCCCGCGGGGTAAGGCAACGACGGGCGTTGCTCGTGCTGGCGGCCGCAGGGCGAAGAACTCGGCGAAGAGCTCGTTCATTGGCCCGAAGTTGTTGGCATCGGTCAGGAATACGGTCACCTTGGCAACGTGATCGAGGCCACTGCCCGCGGCATCGAGCACCGTCTTCAAGTTCGTGAAGGCTTGACGCGCTTCAGCCTCGAAGCCGCTCGGCGGCTGGCCGGTTGCAGGGTCGATGCCGGTCTGACCAGAAACGTAAAGCGTGTCGCCGAGACGCACGGCATGGGAGTACGGCCCGATTGCCTTGGGCATGCCCGGTGCGACTATCGGCTCAGGCTCCATGTTTGCCGCCGCGTGCGAGGTATTCGAGCAGGTCGAGCTTGGTGATGACGCCGAGCGGCTCTTCGTTTACCACTGCTACCAGGGCCGGGGCGCCCGCGGCGAGCAGTTCGAAGGCCTCATCCACTGTTGCGTCGCCGCGCACTGTGGGGAGCGGCTTGTCCATGACCTCGCCCACCGTCCGATCGACCACTTCCGGCTTGCGGTAGGCGCGCTCAAGCAGACCTTTCTCATTGATCGAGCCGACGATGCCCTCGATGCGCTGGTCGTCGCGCTCGGTGACCGGCATCTGGCTGATGCCGTAGCGCTCGAGTGTCGCGATGGCGTCGGCGACCTTGTCTGTGGTGCGGGCGAGGACGACTGCGGGTAGCTCGGTCGGCTGGTGGCCGTTGCGCAGCACGTCGGCGACGCTGACGCGCGACGGCGAACCGAGCAGGCCGTTGATGCGCAGCCACTCGTCGTTGTAGAGCTTGGACAGGTAGTTGCGGCCGCCGTCCGGAAAGATCACGACGATCACCTTGTCAGCCGCGTCGCCCGCGGCCATGAGGTCGTGTGCCACCGTCAGGGTCGCGACCAGTGCGGTGCCACAGGACTCGCCGGCAAGGATGCCCTCCTCGCGCGTGATCCTTCTTGCAGCCGCAAAGGCGTCACGATCGCTGACGCGCACCCAGCGGTCGACGACCGATTTGTCGTACGTGCCTGGAAAGAAGTCCTCGCCGATGCCTTCGGTGAGGTACGGCCGCGCCGTATCACCGGAAAGGACGCTGCCCTCCGGATCGGCGCCGACCATCTGGATAGCCGGGTTCTGCGCCTTGAGGTAACGACCGATGCCGCTGATCGTGCCGCCGGTGCCGCTCGCCACGACAACATGCGTGACGCGACCTTCGGTCTGGCGCCAGATCTCGGGTCCGGTGGTGCGCTCGTGCGCCTGGGGGTTGTTCATGTTCCAGTACTGGTCGGGCTGGA
>JBDTVN010000111.1:0-4945 GCA_040007155.1 Chloroflexota bacterium | reverse complement strand
CGGTCGTATCGGGATCGCGGCCGGCCCAGATATCGGCGATCGCCACTTCATCCGCCCCCTTGAGAACGTCGGCGAACTGCTCGAGCATTGCCGCCGTGCGGTGAAAGGTGAGCGGCTCGTACACGGCCCACAGGCGTCTGTCCGGATATTTCTCGCGGACTGCCTGGATGGTCTTGGCGATGGCCGTGGGATGGTGGCCGTAGTCGTCGAGGACAGTGACGCCGTTGACCTCGCCCTTCAGCTCGAGTCGCCGGCCAACGCCACCGAACTGGGTCAGGCTCGACGCGATGTCTGCGTCCGCAACGCCCAAGACGCGGGCGACGCCGGCCACGACACGAGCGTTGGCGGCATTGGCTGGTCCTGGCAAGCCGACGACGAATGGGAGCGGCGTGTCGTCCAGGCGGATGACCGTGCCCGGCCAGTCGGTCAATCGCTCCAGCACGTGGCGGACACCGTCGTCCGCGACATTGGCGACGAGCGTCGCGCCATCGGCCGCGCGGATCCAGTTGGCAAAGGCGTCGTATACGGCGTCCGCGTCGGCGAATACGTCGGGATGGTCCCACTCGGCGTTGAGTAGCGCGATGACGTCGGGCCGGTAGGGATCGAAGTTACCCGCGTATTCATCGGCTTCGACCACGAATACATCGCCACTCCCCCACCGAGCGGTAGATGGCGTACCGCCGGTCAGCGCTGCGTCGAGTAGCGCACCGACAAAGGCCGATGGATCGCGCCCGGCGCGCACCAGCAGATCGACCAGCCAGCCTGAGGTCGTGGACTTGCCATGTGTGCCCGCGACCGCGACGAGGCGCTGGCCGGTGGTCGCGGCCGCGTCGGCGACGAGCTGCTGCCACGGCTCTGTCGGGATACCCAACCGATGCGCCGCCTGCAGCTCCGGATGGTCCGGATCAACGGCGGTGAGCGCCTTGGTTACCGCGAGACGCTCGGGCCGCTCAGCCGCCGCGCGATTGACGTGCGCCACGTCGTGCTGCCAGACCAAGGGAATGCCCGCCTCGAGCAGGGCGGCGGTGTATGGCGTCTGCCCTCCCGGATCGCAGCCGCTCACGTCCGCCCCGGCGCGATGCGCTAACAGGACGGCCGCGGACGCGCCGGCGCCGGCCGCACCCAAGACGTGGATCCGCTCGGCGCGGCGTATTGGCCGAGCCTGGCGCGCGGACGCGAGACCCTTGCCGATATCGCTCGCGGCGCGCGTCACTTGCTCAGCCGCGCCATGACAAGCTTCAGCGCCGCTTCCGCGCTCGCGATCTTGTTGGCATGTCTGTCGCCGCTCCACTGGTGGCGTTCGACATCGTGTCCGGCGGGGTCTGCGACCGCGACGTAGGTCAGACCCACTGGCTTGGCGTCACTGCCGCCGCCCGGCCCAGCAATGCCGGTTACTGCTACTGCGACGCTCGCCCCGTAACGATGACGCGCCCCTTCGGCCATGGCGACGCAGGTCTGTGCCGATACGGCGCCATGGTGCTCGAGAACGGACGCGTCAACGCCCAGCTCGCGCTGCTTGAGGTCATCGGAATAGCTGACGAGACCACCCAGGTAGTAGTCAGACGAACCCGGGATCTCGGTCAATAGGTGGCCGACCAGGCCGCCAGTGCACGACTCTGCCGTCGCCAGCGACAGTCCAGCGTTGCGCAACGCCTCGCCGACGCCCTGCGCGAGGCCAACCAGCGGCGTCAGCTCGTCAGCTGCGACGCCAGCCATGGCTTAACAGGGTCGCGCCGCACGCACCGGGGCGAGGCCGGGCTTGATGATCCAGCTGCCGGACTCGCCATCGGCGCCGAGCGGAGCCACGCCGAGCCCGTCGAGAAGCAGGCTGAGCGAGGCAGCGTTGTCGACCTTGATGCACCACTCGTTGGTGGCGGTGAACTCGCGCACATCACCGACGTTCAAGGTCGCGTTGGCGACGCGTGACCCATCGGCCAGGATCTTCACGGTGGTGCTGTTATTCACGATGGTGACCTGAAGATGGTGCGTGATCGGGCCCGGTTGGTCGACCACGATCGTCACCTGGCGAGCCACAGGAGTTTGACCCGTGCCAAATGCGACCACGGTCAGCTGCCAGCGCCCTGGCGTGAACGTGATGATCTCGTTGAAGGCGCCAGTCGAGCCAATCGTAAGGTCGCGTGCCGGTCCGATAGGCGCCGGAGTCGCGGTTGGACCGGGTGAGCCAGAAGACTCGGGCGACGGCGAGGGCGTGATCGAAGGTGCTGGCGTGGAGTCGGGCGAACCGACGTAGGTGCTGGTGATGTTCACGCGGGTGCCCGTGGTAGTGCCAGCAACCGTTACGTTCTGATCGGAGGTCACGAAGCCGTCGAGCGGGCTACCCAGGGTGAGGCTCAGGATCACGGGCGGCCCAGTCGGCGGTGCCGCGGACGAACCTGGTGAGGGCGATGGCAGCGGCACGTTGATGGTGACGGTAAGAGGCTTGGATTCGCGGCCGGTGTCACGGTCGGTGGCGATGATCGTGAAGTCGTTTTCGCCGCGGGCCAGGTTGACGTCGCGCGTCCAGCCGCCGCTTTCACTGGCCGTGACGTCGTAAGTCTGGTTGCCCGGACCGGTGATGTGGATACGTGCCGCAGGACTGCTGGTACCGGCAAGCGTCAGCGATGCCGCGTCGATCTGCGAGAAGACGTCGGGCGGATTGGTGACGTCGAGCGGCGTTACCTCGGCAAACCGCAGCAGCTGGATGCCGATGTAGCCGACAAACGCGATGACGACCAGGCCGACTAAGCCTGCGACAACCATGCTCGGGGTGATGTTCAGACGCCGACCGCCAGGCTCCACCATGGGCATCGGCGGCGGGATGACGGCCACGCGGGTGGCCGTGCGTTGCTGCTCCATCTCGTCGCGCCAGCGATCGAGGATCTCGTCTGGCTCCAGGCCCAGGTAGATCGCATAGTTGCGCAGGAAGCCCTTGGTGTAGACAGGCGCTGGCAACTCGGCGTAGTCACCGTCTTCGAGCGCGGAGAGGTAGCGCAGCCTGATCTTGGTGTCGCGTTCGGCACGGTACAGGTCGACGCCCTTGCGCTCACGCGCTTGTTGAAGCGTCTCGCCAATGGGCGTTGCCGGGGTCGAGTCGATGGGCGGGCGATCACGGCCGATCCGGCGGAGGCCAAGGCGTTGCTGCTGACGGGCGCTCATTGAAGGGCTGAGTTTAGAGGCTGGGGACCGCCAAGCGGGTCTAGCGCGATTGTCCCGGTGACCTAGTCGAGTTCGGCGTCAGCCTGGGCCATGTCGCGGATCCAGTTGTCCGGGCCGTAGATCGTGCGCGGTGCGCCTGGATTGCGCGTGTCGAGCGGGCCGATGATGCCATGCTTCTCGAGCTCGTCGATGATCCGGGTGGCGCGGTTGAAGCCGACCTTCAGCTTGGTCTGGAGCATCGACGTGCTCGCCCGGCCGGTCTGGGTAATGATCTCCGCGGCCTTGGAGACAAGCTCATCGTCGGTGCTCTTGCTCAGCCAGCCAAACTGGCCGCCCGCGCCACCATCGTCGATGTCACCGCCGGCGAGCAGGTCGCGGTTGTATGTCGGCTCGGCCTGGTTGCGCCAGTAGTCGGTGATCGCGCGAATCTCGGGGTCACTGACGAAGACGCCCTGGAGGCGCACCGGCCGCGGCAGGTCGGCCGGCTGGTAGAGCATGTCGCCACGGCCGATCAGGTCCTCTGCGCCCGGGGCGTCGAGCACCGTTCGTGAGTCGACATTGGATGACATGGCAAACGCGATGCGTGACGGGACGTTGGCTTTGATGAGGCCGGTGACGACATTGACGCTGGGCCGCTGCGTGGCCAGCACGAGATGGATTCCGACCGCGCGCGCTTTCTGGGCGATCTTGACGATCGGCTCCTCCACCTTGCGCCCTTCGCGCAGGATGAGGTCGGCCAATTCGTCGATGACCACGACCATGTACGGCATCGGCTTGCCGATGCGCTTGGGGCTGGCATTGAACGAGGCGAGGTTGCGCTCCATCGCATCAGCCAGCAGCTCGTAGCGATGCTCCATCTCGAGCACGAGGTTCGTGAGCACCGCGCGGGCCTCGTGAGATTCAACGATCACGGGCGTCTCTAGATGTGGAATGTCGCGATATGCGGCGAGCTCGACGCGCTTGAGGTCCACCAGAATGAGCCGAACATCATCCGGTGAGGCACGCATCAGAAGACTGCCAATGAGCGCGTTGACACAGACGCTCTTGCCCGAGCCCGTGGCCCCGGCAATCAACAGGTGTGGCATCCGCGCCAGGTCGACCGCGTAGGCCTTGCCGCTCACGTCCCGGCCGAGTGCGAAGGTCAGCTTGCCCGTCGCGTCCGACATGCCTGCGTCCTCGAGCACGCCCTTGAAGCCGACGATCTCGCTGTTGTGGTTGGGGATCTCGATGCCGACCACATCGCGGCCCGGGATTGGCGCCTCGATGCGAATGGAGCGGGCGGCCAAGGCCATCGACAGGTCGTCGGCGAGGCCCTCGATGCGCGACAGCTTCACGTTTGCATCGGGCTTGACTTCGTACTGGGTCACGACTGGACCCGTGTTGGTGGCAGTCACGTGCGCAGCAATCTGGAAGCTCAGAAGCTTCTCTTCGATGATGCGGATGTTGCGGGCATGGTCAAGCATCGCCCCTTTAACCGTGCCGATATTTTCGACGTCGAGTAGCTCATAGCCGGGCATGCTCCAGACGCGCGCCGGCGCCTGCTCCTCCTCCCCTTGAGCGGGCGTCGCCACCGGCTCCTTCTTCTCGGCAGAGTTGCCCAGTTGCGCGCTCCAGATCGTCTGGCTCATGGGCGCGACCTGCCGTTCGGGCGCGGGCAGCTCGGGCCTGACCGGAGTCTCGCGCGCTGCGCGCTCGGGCTTGTCGGGCTTGTCCTCGCGGGTCCGCGTGCGTCCTGTTGGCTCGGCGGCTGTCCTTGGGTTTGCGACCGCTTCAGCGCGCCGCGCGCTGG
>JBDTVN010000110.1:0-4962 GCA_040007155.1 Chloroflexota bacterium | reverse complement strand
GGCGCTGAGGCGCTGCGAGTAGATCACGCCGGGACCCGGCCGGACTTCATCCACGCCTTCGAGGGGCTTGAACACTTTCATCGCGGCGGCTGGGGCGATGCCGATCAGGAACACAGCGTCGCTGTGGAACTTGTCGGGCGACGCGCCGAAGCCGCGCGGCTTCTTCTTGACGACGGCCTCGAGATCAGCCTGCGTCAGGACCAGCGCGCGGGCGGAGTCGCGGCCGACACCGAACTTGTCCGCGAGCAAGCCCTCGATGGCCTTCTGCGTGGCGGCCGCTGACCTCTTGGTGTCGACGATCAGGTTGCCGCTCGCGATGTACGACGCGACGTTCGCGAAACCCATCTCCTCGAGAGCGCTTCGCAGCGCGGCCATCGAGATGATGTTCTTGCCGCCGACGTTCACCCCGCGCAGCAGGACGACATAGGTGTTCATCGGCAGCGCAACGGTCAGTCGGCCGGGTCGGTCATACGGCTTCGATCCTGACGTCAAGTTCCGGCCAGCGGCGGTCGGTAGTCAGGATCTGGTCGGCGTGCAGGTCGAGTGCCGTGGCAACGACGAGGGCGTCGGGCAGGCGCAGGCGGGCACCGTGCCGGGCGCGAAGCTCGGCGGCGGCGTGGGCGATTGGCCGGGTGATGGGCTGAATGGTTGCGGGCAGCGCGTCGATGAGCGCGTCGAGGAGGGCTGCCTTGTCAGGGCCGGCTCGATATGGCGCCACGAGCATCTCAGCATAAGCCGAAGCCGGGATTACCAGTGCTGCACCATTGCTCAGAGCCTCCCGCAGCGACCTTTGGGCGGGTTTGTGATGCGTGTCAGCTGAATCCAGGATCGCGATAACGATCCCCGCGTCAACGACGATCAGGCCCATTCTCGGCGCAGCTCCTCGAGATAGTTCGCGGGATAGACATCAGTAAGCGCGCCACCGAACTCCTCGATCGGATCGGCCTCACGGACGAGCAGGATCTGGCCTGGACCATGGACCTGGGCGCGGAGGCGATCGCCGCTGGACAGCCCGGCATGAGATAACGCGTCGATGGGCAGTGTCACCTGGTTCTTGGCGCTGATGCGGGTCATGCCCTTACGACGCTGGACCTTTACTCGTTGGCGCATGGGTAAAGGATACCTCAAGCCGCGCTCAGTCAGAATGGTCGTGTGAATGAGACCTTCGACTTGATCGTGATCGGTTCCGGCGAGGCCGGCCAGGCAGCGACGCACGAGGCGCGGCGGCTGGGCGGCAGCGTCGCGGTGATCGAGCGCGACCTGTTTGGTGGCTCATGCGCGCACTGGGCGTGCATCCCATCGAAGGCGCTGCTCCACGCGGCCGCGATCCACAAGGCGGGCGGCGACTTCCCGTGGGAAAAGGCCGCCGCGTTCCGTGATTACCAGATCAACCGCGAGAATCGCGACTACCCCGACGACGCGCGGCGCATCGCGGAACTCACGGAATCAGGAGCAACGACGATCCGCGGCAGCGCGCGCATCACCGGTCGCGGCACGGTCGAGGTCACAGCCGCAGACGGAACTAGCCAGACGCTCACGGGCCGCTCCATCCTGATCGCGATCGGCACGAATTCGACCATCCCCACAGACATCGACGGCCTGGCAGCGATCAAGCCGTGGACGAACCGCGAGGCCACTTCGACGCGGACCCTCCCCCGCAGCATCGTGATCGTCGGCCCCGGCCCGACCGGCCTCGAGATGGCCCAGGTCTTCGCCCGCTACGGCGTCAGGACGACCCTGCTCGCGCCAAGAGACCGGGTCTACCCCACGGACCACCCCAGGAATGCCGCCGCGATCGCT
This sequence comes from Chloroflexota bacterium, assembly GCA_040007155.1. Lineage (GTDB taxonomy): Bacteria > Chloroflexota > Limnocylindria > Limnocylindrales > CSP1-4 > JALYGJ01. The sequence continues at coordinate 3,162 of JBDTVN010000110.1, read as the reverse complement.
GAGTCGCTCACCAAGGACGGCGTCGACATTCGCACCAACGTCCGCGCCACTCGCGTACTCGCCCACAAAGGTACCAACAAGCAGCATCAGGTCGTGCTCAGCGACGGGTCGACCGTGGAGGGTGAGGAGATCCTCCTGGCAGTCGGTCGCACCGTTCCGTTCGAAGGGCTGGGGCTGGAGTCGGTCGGAATCACCCCGGTGAAGGGCAAGCTGCGGCCCGATGACCACCTCCGTCTGGGTGACGGCATCTACGTCGCCGGCGATGCTGGCGGGCCGGAGATGCACACCCATCTGGCGGTCTACCAGGGCGAATTGGTCGGCCGGCTGGCGATGGGCCAGGCCGTCACGCCCGACTACTCCGCCATTCCCCACGCGACCTATACCGACCCGACCACCGCGGGCGTTGGGCTACAGCTGGAGCAAGCACGCGAACAGGGCCACGATGCGTTCGAGGAGACGATCGACTACGCCCATACCGCACCAGGCGAGGTGTCAGAGGCGGGCGGCCACGTGACGATCGTCGTCGACCGCGTGGAACGCCGGCTGCTGGGCGCATTCATCGCCGCCCCGGGCGCGGCCGACGCCATCGGTCAGGCGGTGCTCGCGGTCAAGACGAGAACGCCGCTTGACGTTTTGGCGGACACGATCAACCCATTCCCGACGACGGTGCGTGTGCTGGGTTACCTCTTCGGAGTGGCCGCCAAGCGGCTCTAGGTGATACCCAGTATTACGGCGCCTGGCGAACCCCTGACGGCCGATTGCGGTTGCGGATGACGCCCCACAGCTTGCGTATCATCCAGAGCCTGACGAGCAACTTGATCATCGTGTTCTCCCCAACGGCCGCCTATGCCGGCGGCGCGATGCCCATTCAACACGGCCAGGCATGATTTCCGCCGTCGCGACCACGCCCAAAATCGCCACAAATCTCTCGCAGCCGCGACTTGTAACCCTTCTGGCTGGTCCCCACTGAGCGGCAGTGGGCGGATTCGTCTTCGGATAAGCGCCAATAGGCACATCTCGAAGCCGCAACCGCCAACGGGTCACCGCCTCCTATCGATCGTGCTCGTGCTTGGCGTCGTCGCGGCGTGCTCGGCGCCGACCACATCGCCGTCTCCGAGTGCAAACTCGGATGCGGTCTATCAGCCCAATCCGTGGCAGCAGCTGCTGAGCGAAGCCGGGCCGAACGGCCAGGTATCGCTGGATCTTGCTCTCAAAGCGTTCGTGGTGGCGATTGGGCCGCTCCCCGGAGTTTCCGCGCCGCAGCCGCCACTGCCCACGACCGACGAGATCGGCCCCGGCGAACTAGCCATCGAATGGGTTCAGCAGCATTGGGGCGAGTTGACGCAGGAGCAGCAGGACGCGGTCAGCGCCTATCTCGCACCCGCGTCAGACGCGATCGACGTCGAACCACTCCCCCTCGGGACGTCGCTATGGCAGCCGGGCCGGCACAACCTGATCGCCGCCGTCGGGCCCTTCGCGCCGTTCGACGACACGCCCCTGGATCAATACAAGGAGATCCTGCGCGACTCCGAGATCGTGATCATTAACCAGCTGGGCCGGGCGCGAACGCGCAACTATTCGATCTCGGTCAATACCTCGCAGGTGGGCGAGGCCAAGGCGCTTGCCTACGCCAACGACTGGTTCGGCTCGTGCGCGATCCACCTGAACCCGTTTCTCGTCACGACGCCGCGGACGTCGGCGGAGATCAAGGCCACGCTCGCCCACGAGCTCTTCCACTGCTTTCAGTACGAGTTGGGTGCGGGGGCCGGTCGCGACATGTGGGTAGTCGAAGGTGAGGCGGAATGGGTCGGTGAAATGGCCGGTGGTCCTTCACGCCTGGGCGCCGACTGGTGGACGGCCTATCTGACGAGCAAGTCGGTGGCCCTTTTCGACCGCACATATGACGCGGTCGGCTTCTTCCAGCATGTCGCCGAACGCGGCACAAACATGTGGAAGCTGCTCGACAAGACCTATGAGGCCGCCAACGGAGCGGCCGCCTTTCACGCCGCCGCCGATTCCAGCGGTCAGGGGTTCCTGTACTCGTGGTCGTCGGGGATATTCAGAGACTCGGGGCTCGCCGGTGAGTGGAATGCCCAGGGGCCGTGGACAGCAAACTTTCGTGCGGCGCGCGAGGAAATCATCGTGCCCCAGACAGGTTCGGTCCCCTTCGAGGTGGAGCCGTACAAGAACCGCATTGGCGTAATCCAGACCAGCGCCGACATCGTCAACATCAAGATGGACGGCTTCGCGCGGGTGCGCGATCTGTCCGGTTTCAGCCAGGACGGCCTGACGGACGTCAACTTCTGCACCCAGAGCGGCGGGACGTGCATCTGCCCGCCCGGTTCGACCTACCAGGGGCCAATTCTTTCGCCACTCCACGTCCCGGCATACCTGGCGATTACCGGGGCCACGTCCGGGGTCACCGGATCGCTCACGGGTGTCAGCCTCGAGGATTTCTGCCAGACCAATCCTTCGCCGCAGGCAAGCCCGACCGGGGGGCCGACTGGACGGCCGGGCGGATCCTCTTCGCCACCCTGCCCACGCGGCTGTGCAGGCAGCTCTGGCGAACCGCACCTGCGCACGGTCGACAACGTCGCCTACGACTTCCAGGGCGCGGGCGAATACACGCTGCTGAGGAACGCCGACTCATCGGTCGAGATCCAATCCCGCCAGGAGAAGCGGGGCGAGAGCGCCGACATCAGTGTGAACACCGCCGTCGCGGCGCTGGTCAACGGCCATCGCGTCAGTGTGTACGTCGGCCCCCAGCGAGGCGCGAGCGGCCTCGAGGTCCATGTTGACGGCGTTGTCGACGACCTCGCGACGGCCGTGGACCTGGGGAGTGGCGGCCGCGTAGTCCGCTACGCCAGCGGCGTCGAGATCGACCTTCCGGATGGCAGCGTTGTGTACGCCATCGCGTTGCACACACCGTGCTGCATCAACGTCGTCATTGCGCCGTCCGATTCGCTGCGGACGGACGGCGCAGGCTTGCTGGGCAACGTCGCGGCCGGGGTCATGCCCGTCCCCGCCCTGCCCGACGGGACGCGGCTGCCGCGTGTGGAAACGGCGCATGACCGCTTCGTCGCGGTGTACGGGCAGCTCGGCCCGGCTTGGCAGGTCACCGACGCGACGTCGCTCTTCGATTACGAGGACGGTAAGACCAGC
>JBDTVN010000109.1:0-5017 GCA_040007155.1 Chloroflexota bacterium | reverse complement strand
AGTACGTGATCATGGCCATCCTGCTGTTCGCGATCGAGCAGTACGAGGTGCGCGCCGTGGCCGCGGCGGGCGGCGACGTTCGCGCTCTCCGCGCAGCGTGGCCGGTCTTGTGGGCGATTGTGGTGCTCGTCGCACTGGGTGTGACCGCGCTTCTCTTCGTGTTCGCCGACAAGCTGCTTCTGGGCGAGGCTGACCTCGCGCTGGTCGGCGGGGTGTGGGTCATCACGGCCGGCGCGTTTGGCATGGTCCGCGGAATTTACGGTGGCCGTGCCGAGTACCGGATGAGCGGCATCGCCACCGCCGCCGACTGGGTGGCGCGCATCGCGCTCACGCTATTGGTGCTGCTGGCCGCGGCCTCGACACGCAACCTTGCCTGGGCGCTCCCCTTGGGTGCCGTGCCATTCCTGCTCTGGTGGTGGCTCCGCGGACGCTCCAAGCGCGCCGAGCATGCGACTGCCGCGCCAGAGGGCGTCCGTCCCGGCTCATACCTCGCGGGCCTGTCCTTCGCCAACGGGTCGCTCCAGTTGCTGCTCGGCGTCGGGCCGCTGGTCGTTGTTGCGTTGGGCGAGTCACCCAGCGCGGTAAGTGCCTTCTTCGTGACCGCCGCCCTGACGCGTGCGCCATTCCTCATCGGGATCGGCTTCGTGCCGCGCGTCCTTACGCCTCTGACGCGCCTGGCTGAGGCGGGCGATTACGCCCACGTGCGCGCGCTCGCGTGGTTGGTAGTCGGTGGCACCATCGCGCTGGCGGCGATAACGGGCGCAGCGGCGTTCGTGCTGGGTCCGTGGGTCGTGGGCCTGCTGTACGGCCCCGAGTTCGTCCTGCCGGCACTGGCCACGGCCGCGGCTGCGAGTGCGGTCATCGTTGCCCTGGGCGCGCTTGGCCTGAACCAGGTTGTTCTTGCGGAGGGTCGACCACTCGCATTGGTGCCGGCCTGGACCGTCGGCCTCATCGCTGCGGTCACCGCTCTCTTGCTCATGCCGCTCGACCCGCTGCCGCGCGTCGCCGTCGCGATGCTCGTCGGCCAGCTCGTCGCCGTCGTCGCATTGGCGGTCGTCGTGACCTCGTCGCGCAGACGCGCTTGATCGCCGCTCAGTCTGGATCAGCCACGATCAGTGACACCACTATCGTCAGAAACGGTGCTTATGCTCATTCAGCACCCAAGGTCTCAGCCCGACGCTTCGCCGGCCGCGCATATCCGAATGAGCGATCGCTGTGGCATGCACGACAGCGCCATGAATCGCCGCCGCTTCGACGCCTTAGGGCACTTGGTGACGATAGTGGTGTCACCAGTCCACACAGACTCTGGCGATGGATGCTCGCGGCCGGTCTTACCTCTGCAGTGGCGATTGCCGCGGCCGCCTGCTCCATGACTTCGCCCAGCCCAACTCCGTCCGATTCGGTCGGTGCCATCCGGTATGTCGCGCTGGGCGACTCGTACACGATCGGCACGAATGAGACCGAGCAGGCGCGCTGGCCAGACCAGCTCGTGGGGAAGCTGGCCGGGTCGGTCGGTCTTGATCTCGTGGCCAACCTGGGGGTCAACGGCTACTCAAGCTTCGACGTGATCGAGCGCGAGCTGCCCCAGCTCGACGCGCTCCAGCCCGACTTCGTCACGCTCCTGATCGGGGTCAACGACGTCGTCCGGGGCACGCCGGCCGACGAGTACCGCGACAACCTCAACCAGATCTTCGATTTCCTGCTCGACCGACTGGCTGCCGATCGAATCGTCGTCGTCTCGACGCCGGACTACACGCTCACCCCAGCCGGCAACTCGTTTGGCGATCCACTACAGCAGCGCGCGGCCATCACCCAGTTCAATGGCATCGAGCTGGAGGTCGCGACCGGGCGCGGCATCAAGTTCGTCGACATTTCAGGCGTCGCCAACAAGGTCGCTCAAGACCCATCGCTCGTCGCGGGTGACGGGCTCCATCCCAGCGGGCGCCAATACGCGGCGTGGGTCGAGCTGATCGCGCCTGTCGTGCAGACTCTGTTCGCTAAGTGACAATGCGTCGATGAACGCGCAGAAACTTTGGGCGGCACTCGCCGAATCGGTCGGCATCGCCGTTGTTGGCGCGCAGGAACCGTTGCGCCTGCTGACCGCCGCGCTCCTCGCGGGCGGCCATGTCCTGGTCGAGGACGTTCCCGGCGTGGGCAAGACGCTCCTCGCCAAAGCCTTTGCCAAATCGCTCGGTCTGAGCTTCGCTCGCGTCCAGGGCACGCCCGATCTGTTGCCGAGCGATGTCACTGGCTCGTCGGTACTCGATGGCGCCAACTTCCGCTTCGTGCAGGGCCCGGTGTTCAGCAACGTTGTCCTGTTCGACGAGATCAACCGCGCCACGCCGCGCACCCAGAGCGCGCTGCTCGAAGCGATGCAGGAGCGCCAGGTCTCAGTCGACGGCACGACGCACCCATTGCCCAAGCCGTTCATCGTCCTCGCGACGCAGAACCCGATTGAGCTCGAAGGCACGTTTGCTCTGCCTGAGGCGCAGCTCGACCGCTTCCTGGTGCGGGTCGACCTGGGCTATCTGACGGAACCCGATGAGCGCCAGATGCTGCGCCGTCTGCGCGATGGCGATAACCAGGTCGACGGCATCAAGCCGGCGGTGCAGGCCGCCGATTTGGAGTCGGCATCCGACCAGGTGAGATCGGTGCTGGTGGCCGACGAGGTGGAGGGCTACCTGCTGTCAATCATCCGCGCGACGCGCGAGCACGCCGACGTCCGACTGGGCGCGAGCCCGCGGTCAGCGGTCGCGCTCTACCGCACGGCACAGGCCTGGGCCGCTTTGGACGGTCGCGCGTTCGTATTGCCCGACGACGTGCGCCATCTCGTTCGGCCTGTGCTGGCGCATCGACTCGTGCTCGATCTCGACCGCGAGCTGCGTGGCGCGACCCGGCTGGCGGTGCTCGACGAGGTGCTCGCGCGCACGCCGGTACCGGTCGTCGAGCCGGCCTAACGGCTTTCTGGTTTTCGCGATGAAGTCGAGGTTGCGCGCCGCGTTGGGGGCGATGCGCTCGTGGGCCGCGACCGGCGTGCTCGTTGCTGCGCTGGGCATCCTGCTGACTTCGCCGCCGATCATCTTCATCGGCGTCGCGATCGTTTTAGTCCGACTGCTCGCTGAGATCTGGCCACGCGACGTACTCGAGGCGCTCCAGGTCGAACACTCGATTCAGCCCGACCGGACCGTCGTCGGCGAAGAGGTCGAGCTGACCATGTCGGTCTGGAATAGCTCGCGACTGCCCATCGCGTGGGCGGGTGCGACTGACTCGGTCGGCCCGGGCCTGCGCCTGCCCGGTAGCGACCAGGACGTGAATTCGATCGGTATCGCCGCTCCGCTGCGCCCGTATGAGCGGCTGACACGGCGTGTGCGCGTTGTGCCCACGCGCCGGGGAGTCCACTACGTCGGCCCAGTCCGCCTCCGCGTCGCCGAGGTGTTCGGCAGTCACGACCCGTCGCGCGACCCGGGTGTGGATCACGCGCGCGTCATCGCGCGGCCACTCATGGCGCCGGTGGTCGGCAACCTGCCGGTGAGCTCGCCGCTGGCCGAGGTTCGCGCGCGACGGTCGTTGTTCACGGACCCAACATTGTTCGCCGGGACGCGCCCGTTCCAGGCCGGTGACCCGCTGCGCGCGATTCACTGGCGCGCTTCGGCCCGCCAGGGCACGCTCCAGGCCAAACGCTTCGAACCGGCCCTGTCGCGCCAGGCGATGCTCATATTCGATGTCCAGACCATCGAGGGGCCGTACTGGCTGCTCACATTCGACGAGTCACTGTTCGAGGATCAGTGCGTCGCCGCCGTATCAGTCGCGCGCTCGATGGTCGGCGGCGCCACTTCGGTCGGATTCGCCGCCGCCGGCTTCACCGGCACGACGCAGCGCTACGTTTTCCTGCCGCCGCGCGCCGACTTGACTCAGGTCGGCCGCATCGGCGACGCCCTGGCCCGGCTCGGCATGGAGTGCTCCGCGCCGCTGACCGCATTGCTCGCCTGGCTGCCGAGCCGCCTGGCACCCGGATCAACGCTGGTCGTCCTCACCGGCCGTTCGCCACTATCCAACTTAGGAGTAACGCGGCGCCTCCAGCAGAGTGGCTTCAACATCCACTTCCTGGTGATGCCAGAGGCACACGAGTTCATCGCCGAGGCACGCATGGCAGGTTTGTCGGTGCGGCCGGTGAAAGTTGAGCGCGACAGGGAGGTGCCACGTGCGGTGGTTGTCGCGGCGGCCTGATTTCTGGCCGTTGGCTGGCCCGATCCTGCGCGTCGCGGCGGAGGCCGGTTTTTTCACCATCCTTTATGCGGCGCTGTCGGTGACCTTGGAAGGTCGTGCGCCGGTGCTTGGGCCATTGGAGTTCACGCTGCTCGTTGCGCTTGGCGCAATGATCGGCACCTTTGCTGAACGAAACCCTGTACTTGGGGCGCCCGCCCTTGTCATCGGGGTCGTCGGTGCGGGCCTCGCAGGCTGGCTCGCCAGCCCCGATGCTCGGGCCGTTGCCGGTTTGTCAATCGGTTACGCCCTGGTGACCCACGGTATCGGCTGGATTGCCGCCATCGCAGTGCTGCGTGGGTCGTTCATTCGCGCGCGCGGCGATGGCTCCTGGCAGTTCGAGCCACTTCTCGGAAGGACGCTCCCAGTCATTGCTGTTCTTTGGGCCCTGGCTTGGTACTTCGCTCCGGCCGATCTTCGGCCATCCTTCGTGGTCTACGCCATGTGGGGCTCGCTCGCGATAATCGTTTCCGGTCTGGCCGGCCTTGGGCTTACCCGGGTGCAGATCATTCACTCAGCCGTACCGGATCCGCAGGTGCGCAAGATGTGGCGCTGGATCGTCATTGGCCTCGCGCTTTGTGTGGTTCCGCTGTCCGTTCCCTTCACGATCCTCGCCGGGGTCCCGGTGGACCAGCTCTTCAGGCCATTGGTCGGCCCCCTGTCCCTGCTTGCTGACCTGCTACTGATCCCTCTCGCCGCAATCGTCGATTTCCTCATCGCCCTCTTCACACCGTTGTCGATGGGCGTCGGAGAA
>JBDTVN010000108.1:0-5078 GCA_040007155.1 Chloroflexota bacterium | reverse complement strand
ACTTGCCGGTCGAGCCCGATCCCTTCCAGCCACCGAACGGCTGAACGCCCGGCCACGCGCCGGTTGTCGCGCCCGCGCGGCGGTTCACGTAGACCACGCCGCCATGGATGTTGTCCAGGAATTTCTGCTGTTCGGCCTCGTCCTCGCCATAGAACCCGGCGGTGAGGGCGTACTCCGACTGGTTCGCGAGCTCGATGCCCTCTTCAATTGAATCGACTGGCGCAACGGCAACGAAGGGCACGAAGAGCTCGTCGCGGAAGAGCCGATGTGTAACCGGCAGATCGGCGACAACTGTGGGAGCGACGTAATAGCCCTTGCTCAGATCGCCTTCGCGCATGCGCTCACCGCCGGCGACGACCTTGCCGTCGTGACGCGCTTCCGCGACCGCGTTCTCGTACCGCGCGAGTGCCTTCGCGTTGATGATCGGACCGAGCCAGTTCGCGCGGTCGGACGGATCGCCCACCTGGACTTCCTTCGTCCGCTCGGCGAGCTTGTCGACGAACGTGTCGTAGACCTCGCGCTCGACGTAGACGCGGCTGTTGGCGGAACACTTCTGGCCACCAAATCCGAACGCGGCGCGGAGCACGCCGTCGGCGGCCTTGTCGAGGTCCGCGGTCTTGCTCACGATCGTCGGGTTCTTGCCGCCCATCTCGGCGATGACCGGCTTGGGGTACTTCGTCGCGAAGTTCTTGTAGAGCGAGAAGCCGACCTCGAAGCTGCCGGTGAAGACGATGCCGTCGACATCGGGCGACTCGGTCAGCTCGGCGCCGACGGTCTCGCCCGGACCGGCGACATAGTTGAAGACGCCCTTGGGCAGGCCCGCGTCGACGTAGATCTCGTACAGCTTCATCGCCAGGAGAGGCGCGTCGCTCGATGGTTTGCAGACGACCGTGTTGCCGGTGATGATCGCGGCCCCGGACGGGCCGCCAGCGAGCGCCATGGGGAAGTTGAACGGGCTGACGATCGCCCAGACGCCATGCGGCTTCAGGACTGAACGCGTGTGCACAGCCGCGTCGCCCAGGTTGTCCATGGGATGGTCGAAGCCGTCGTTCTCTTCCATCCGTTCGCTGTAGTAACGGAAGAAGTCGGCCGTCGCCTCGACATCGCCCAACGCCTCGAGTCGGTTCTTGCCGACCTCCAGCACCATCAGCGCCGCGAGCTCCATTTGGCGCTCAGTGATGAGGTCCGCCGCGCGGCGCATGATCGCGATGCGCTCGCGCCATGGGGTGTCGCGCCAACCCGGGAAAGCGGCGCGGGCCGCTGCGATCGCGTCTTTCGCGTCCTGGCGCGTGCCCTTGGCGAAATAGCCCAGCACGAGCGAGTCATCGATGGGGGAGTGGTCCTCGAACTCGCCCTCGCCGGTGCGCGCCTCACCGTTGATGAAGTTCGGGTAGTGCTTGCCGAGCTGCGCCCGCGCCTTCTCCATCCCCTCGGCGAAGTGAGCGTGAAGCTCCTCGTTGTCGTTGCGCAGCGTCGCGTAGGTGATCTTGAGGCGCGGCTTCTCGATCGTGTCAGTCATGGGTGCGTGGGCTCCTCTGTGGCGTCGGCCCAAAGTTTACGCCGCGACCGTTTGGCGTCCTATGCGCGAAACTAGACGCGCGCGCCAACCCCGCTTTCTGGCGCCCAAGCACCTGGAGCACCGCAGCCCATGCCTGAAGCGAGCCCCACAACAGCCGAGCTGCGCATCGGCGAGCGCACTTTCAGCCTGCCCATCGAGCGCGGCAGTGAGGGTTATCCGGCGATCAACGTCAACACGCTGCTGCGCGACGCGGGCGTAGTCACACTCGACTACGGCTTTGGCAGCACCGCCGCGACCCGGAGTGCCATCACGTACCTCGATGGCGAGGCCGGCATCCTGCGCTACCGCGGCTACGCCATCGAGCAGATCGCCGAGCATTCGACATTCCTGGAGACGGCGTATCTGCTGCTCGAGGGCGAGCTTCCCGACAAGGGCCAGCTCGAGGCGTGGACCGACCTCGTGACGCGCCATACCCTGCTGCACGAAGAGTTCAGGCGCTTCTTTCAGGGATTCCCCATGGATGCCCACCCGATGGGCATTCTCGCCGCGGCAGTCGCGGCGCTATCGACTTTCTACCAGGAGTCGATGGACCCGCGCGACCCCGACAGCGTCGACATCAGCACCGTGCGTCTCATCGCCAAGATGCCGACTATCGCCGCGCTTGCGTACAAGCATTCGGTCGGCCAGCCGTTCGTCTATCCGGACAACTCGCTCGACTACGAGAGCAACTTCCTGCACATGATGTTCGCCATCCCGGCGGAGAAATATCGGGTCGATCCCGACGCGGCGCGCGCCCTGCGCACCCTGCTCATCCTGCACGCCGACCATGAGCAGAACTGCTCCACGGCGACGGTCCGAATGGCCGGCTCCAGCCACGCCAACCTGTACGCCTCGATCTCGGCCGGCATCTCTGCGCTGTGGGGCCCATTGCACGGCGGCGCCAACCAGGAAGTGCTCGAGATGCTGCAACAGATCGACGCCGACGGCGGCAACGTCGCCAAGTGGGTCGACCGCGCCAAGGACAAGAACGACACATTCCGACTCTTCGGCTTCGGCCACCGCGTCTACAAGAACTACGACCCGCGTGCGCAGATCATCAAGTCAGCCGCCGACACGCTGCTCGCCAAGCTGGGCGCGGAGGATCGGCTGCTCGAGATCGCCAAAGAGCTCGAGGCAGTTGCACTGACCGACCGGTACTTCATCGACCACAAGCTCTACCCCAACGTCGACTTCTACAGCGGCCTGATCTATCGCGCCCTCGGCTTCCCGACAGAGATGTTCACTGTTCTCTTTGCGATCGGCAGGCTCCCTGGCTGGATCGCGCAATGGCGCGAGATGATGACCGACCCCGACTCGCGCATCGGCCGGCCGCGGCAGGTCTACACCGGCGTGCGTGAGCGGGCTTACTTGCCGCTCGAGTCGCGCTGACCCGGGGCCCGTTTGTCGGGCCTGTTCGTCGGGCGTCCAGATGGGCGGCCACGGCCCGGGTTCCCGCCAAATGCAGGACTGGGTAGGCACGAAGTCCGCCGAACGCCCGAATCCGGCCCGAATCCGGCCCTATTTGGTGTCAGACGCAGGACTGGGTGGGCGCCTGACACGAAATGCTTGAAACCGTGCAGACCGTTTCTGCATTTGGCGGGTAGCCTCAGCCGGTGAAGCGCCCCAACAGCGGGTGAAGCGGCCCAACTTCTTCCAGGTTGGCGCGATGAAGGCCGGCACGACGTCGATGCACGCCTACCTTGGCCAGCACCCGCAGATCTTCATGTCGGCGCGCAAGGAGCTGCGTTTCTCAGGGTTCGTGCCCGACCTGGATTCCGGCAGCGAGTCCGACGCGGGCTACTTCACCCGCTCAGTCGATGAGTACCTGGGTCACTTTGCGGACGCAACCGACCAGTCGGTCGTTGGCGAGTCGTCGCACGTGTACCTGCATTCGGCCCAGGCGGCGCGGCTGATCCACGATTTCGCGCCCGACGCGCGCATCCTGATCATGCTGCGCGACCCGGTCACCTCGATCCATGCGCGCCATCAGCAGCAGGTCTGGATGGGCCGCGAGGACATCGCTGATTTCGCGTCCGCTCTGGCGGCTGAGCCCGACCGCAAGGCCGGTCGGCGACTGCCGCCTGATCCGCAGTACGTGGCTGGACTGCTGTATCGCGAGGCGTGCACGATGGCACCCCAGGTGCGGCGCTACCTCGACGTCTTTGGGCGCGACCGGGTTCACATCGCGCTGCTCGAGGATCTCGCTGCGCGCCCGCTGGAAACTTATCGCGGCGTGCTCGAATTCCTCGCCGTCGATCCCACGTTCGTGCCTATCGACATGGACGTGGTCAATGCCAACAACGTGCGCCGCGTGCCCGCGCTCCAGCGGATTCGCAAAGGCCTGGGACCCATCGAGCGCGGGCTGCGGCGGGTAATCCCCGCACGCGCATTCAGGGTGCTGAGCGCGCCGCTCAAGATCGCGTGGGACGCGAACACAAAGCAGGAACCGCGCGCGCCAATCGCGCCCGAACTACAGGAAGAACTGACTGCTTACTTCGCGCCCGACGTGGCCGCGCTCAGCGAGTTGATCGGGCGCGATCTGAGCGCGGCTTGGCCGCGCTTCAGGCGCTTCAGGAGTGAATCAGCGGCTGCTCAGCCGACCGCGCCCTGAACCTCGCGGAAGCAATCGGAGCAGTAGACCGGCTTGTCCTGGCGCGGCCTGAACGGCACCTGGGCCGCATTGCCGCACTTGGAGCAGATCACCGCGAAGTACTCGCGCTGCGGGCGGTCATCGCCGCGCTCGTAGCCGCGCGGTCCACCGATCTCGCGGACGTCGAAGCCGCTGCTGGAATCACGCATCTGGCGGCGTGACGCGCGGCATGATGGGCAGCGCTTGGGGTCCGAGGTGAAGCCCTTCTGGGCGTAAAACTCCTGGTCCGCGGACGAGTGAATGAACTCGACGCCACAGTCAGCGCAATTAAGTGATCGATCTGCGTATGCCACGAACCTGGACCTCCCGGAGTCAGCGTTTAGCGAATACCAACCGGGCCGATCAGCGATCGTGGCAGGGCACAGAAAGCGCGAGGCGTCGGATCGAAAGAGGCGGGCGCCGCGCAATTCAGGTGCTGAGCCGAGATCCATGAACTGGGCGCACCGGTAACTTCTCGAAGGTTACCACCGACCTTCCAGAAGAGCCGTCCGACCCACCCAATCTCCGCACCTCGGTGCATCGGAGATCAGGTAGCACTTCCTTCCCATGTCGGGCTACTCCGAGCGCCTGTCAGAATTGACGCGACGAATTGTGGTGCCGGGTGGCACCGATTGAGGCACAGAGGTACACACCAGCCGCGATGCCCCGCCTGTTGCATATGGCCGACGTGCATCTTGGCGCGCGCCATGACGACCTGGGTCCGAGCGCGGCCGCGCAGCGCGAGCGACAGTTCGCGGCATATGCGCGCGCCATTGACCTGGCGCTGACTGAGAAGGTCGATCTCGTGCTGATCTGCGGCGACCTTTTCGACTCGAATAGCCAGCCACGCCGCTCGGTCGAGCGCGCCGCCGCCGAGCTCTACAGGCTGGT
>JBDTVN010000107.1:0-5094 GCA_040007155.1 Chloroflexota bacterium | reverse complement strand
ACAACATGGTCATCGGCGTGACTGAGGGCTACCGCAAGCCACTCGAGATCACCGGTGTCGGTTACCGCGCACAACTCGTCGGCAAGAAGCTCCAGCTCAACCTGGGCTATTCGCACCCGATCGAGATCGACCCGCCGGAGGGCATCACCTTCGACCTCGAGACGCCGGTCAAGCTGGCCGTCGTGGGCATCGATAAAGAGCTCGTCGGCCACATCGCCGCGCGTATCCGCGCCACCCGCAAGCCGGAGCCCTACAAGGGCAAGGGCGTGCGCTACGCCGGTGAGTTCATCCGCCGCAAGGCCGGTAAGGCCGGCAAGATCGGAGGCAAGAAGTGAGCCTCACACCTTCTCGAGTCGCTTCACGTCAGAAGCGCCACAGCCGTCTGCGCCTGACTCTGTCGGGCACGGCCGCCCGACCGCGGCTGGCGGTTTTCCGCAGCATCAGCCAGATCTACGCCCAGCTGATCGACGACGCCACCGGCAAGACGCTGGCGGGCGCGTCGTCACTGGAGAGCGGCCTGCGCGCGAGCAAGGGCACCAAGACCGACGCTGCCAAGCAGGTCGGCAAGCTGCTTGCCGAGCGCGCCCGCGCTGCGGGTGTCAAGCAGGTCGTGTTCGACCGGGGCGGCTTCCGCTACCACGGCCGAGTGCGCGCCCTGGCCGACGCGGCGCGCGAAGCCGGCCTCGACTTCTAACCAGGAGAACCAGCTAATGCCCAGGATCGATCCCGCCCGCCTGACGCTCGAGGAGCGTGTCGTTCAGATCAACCGCGTCGCCAAGGTGGTCAAAGGCGGCCGGCGCTTCTCGTTCAGCGCGGTCATCGTTGTCGGCGACGGCGCCGGCCACGTTGGCGTGGGGCTGGGCAAAGCGGGCGAAGTGCCCGAGGCCATCCGCAAGGGCGTCGAGGACGCGAAGAAGAACATCATCCGCGTGCCGCTCGTCGGCACGACGATCCCGCACGAAGTGAAGCAGCAGTTCGGCGCGTCGACGGTACTGCTCAAGCCCGCGTCGCAGGGTACCGGCGTCGTCGCCGGCGGCTCGGTCCGCGCGGTCGTGATCGCCGCGGGCATTCGCGACATCCTGAGCAAGTCGCTCGGCTCGACCAACCCGGTCAACGTCGTTCGCGCCACGCACGAGGCGCTCAAGAGCATGAGCAGCGCCGAGGACATCGGCGCGCGCCGCGGCAAGAAGCTGCGCAGCACCATCAGTGGTCAGCCAGGTTCGAGCAGCCGCTCGGAGGCCCCAGGCAATGCCTAAGCTCAAGGTAACGCTCATCAAGAGCCCCATCAGCCACACCCAGCGTACGCGGGCCACGATGTATGCCCTTGGGCTGCATCGCATCGGCCAGTCGGTCGTCATCGACGACACGCCCGAGCTGCGGGGCATGACCCGGGCCATCCGCTTCCTGCTCAAGACCGAGCCGGTCGATGGCGCGCAGGCCACTGCCCATGAGTCAGCCACGAAGCCCGCAGCGCGCAAGAAGGAAGCGAGCAACTCGTGAAGCTGCATGACCTCCGCCCGGCCGCCGGCTCGCGTAAATCGCGTACCCGCGTAGGCCGCGGCATCGCTGCCGGCCAGGGCAAGACTGCCGGGCGCGGCACAAAGGGCCAGCGCTCACGCGCCGGTTCAAGCATCCCCGCCTGGTTCGAGGGCGGCCAGACGCCGATCCATATTCGCGTGCCCAAGCTGCATGGCTTCAGGAACAAGTTCCGCGTCGAGTACGCGGTGGTCAACGTCGGCCAGATCTCGGCCTACGCCGAGGCGGGACGACTGGGCACAGCCAAGCCACCGACAGTCAACGCGGAGGCGCTTGCCCAGGCGGGCCTGATCCGCGGCGACGACAAGCCGCTTAAGGTGCTCGGGCAGGGCGAGGTCGGCCTCAAGCTGTTCGTTGCCGCCGATAAATTCAGTGCCAGCGCCAAAGCCAAGATCGAGGCCGCTGGCGGCTTCGTTCAACTGCTCGCCCCGGAAAAGCCAGAGGCTGAGGAGAAGGCGCCCAAGGAGAAGAAGGCCAAGCCTGCGAAGGCTGAGACTGCCGACACAGTCGAGGTGGCTTCAACGCCCCCGTCGGAAGCCCCAGCTGCCGAGTCGGAAGCTCCCGAAATCGAATCGTCCGACTCGGCTGAAGCCGAGAACTAAAGGCCCGAAGGGGACCCTGACATGATCGAAGCGCTGATCAACGCGTTCCGCGCGCCGGATATTCGCCGGCGCATTCTGTTCGTGCTGGCGATGCTGGTTGTCTATCGGCTGCTGGCCGTCGTGCCCGTGCCCAACGTCAACCACGCAGCACTCGACCAGCTGATCAGCAACCAGACGTTCCTGCAGCTGCTCGACCTGTTCAGCGGCGGCGGTCTGCGTTCGTTCTCGATCGTGGCCATGGGCGTCAACCCGTACATTAACGCCTCGATCATCATGCAGCTCATGCAGGGCGTGGTGCCGCGCCTCCAGGCCCTGTCGCGCGAAGGCGAGTACGGCCGGACGCGCCTCAATCAGTACACGCGCTACCTGACCGTGCCCCTGGCACTGCTCCAGGCCTACGGCTACCTGGCCATTCTGTCGCAGAGCCAGGTCGTGGCCCCGATCGACATCCTCGATCCGACCACCTTGACCCAGATGATCACCCTCGCCGGCGGCACCGTGCTGACCATGTGGATCGGCGAGATCATTACCGAGCGCGGCATCGGCAACGGCATCAGCTTCCTGATCTTCGCCGGCATCGTCGCCCGCGTCCCGCAGGGCGTGGCCGCGTTCCTGACGGCGCCGGACGTCCCGGCCGGCATCGCGTTCATCCTGCTGGCGCTCGTCGTCGTCGCTGTCATCGTCTACATCCAGGAAGGCCAGCGACGCATCCCCATCCAATACGCGTCGCGCGTTCGCGGCCGGCGCATGTACCAGGGTGGCGCGACCTTCCTGCCGTTGCGTGTCAACCAGGCCGGCGTTATTCCGATCATCTTCGCGGTCAGCATCCTGCTGTTCCCGACGCAGATCGCCTCGTACTTCGCGACCCCACCGGGCGTAGAGCCGAGCCTCATCAACTCGATCGCCGACGGCATCGTCGGCTTCCTGAGCCCGCAAGGCATTCCCTACATCCTGGGCTACTTCCTGCTGACCATGGGCTTTACCTACTTCTATACCGCGTTCACCTTCAAGCCCGACGAGACGGCCGACCAACTGCGTAAGAACGGTGGCTTCATCCCGGGCATCCGGCCCGGCGCGCCGACGCGCGACTACCTCCAGAAGGTCGTCTTCCGGCTCAGCCTGGCGGGCGCCATCTTCCTGGCCCTGGTCGCCGTCTCGCCGATCGTTCTGTCGGCGTTCTTCAAGGGCGGCGTAGTGGGTGGCTTCGCCTTGGGCGGCACCGCCTTGCTCATCGTGGTCAGTGTCGTCGTCGAAACGATGAAGCAGATCGAGGCGCAGCTGATGATGCGCAATTACGAGGGCTTCATTCGTTGAGGGTTCTGGTCATGGTTGGAGCGCCGGGTGCCGGAAAGGGCACACAGGCGGCGCTCCTGTCCGAGCGACTGGGAATGGCCCACGTCGCATCGGGCGATCTCTTCCGCGCGCACATCAAGCGCGGCACGGCTCTGGGCAAGAAGGTCAAGGGCTATCTCGAGTCGGGCGCCCTGGTGCCTGACGCGCTCACGGTCCAGATGATCACCGACCGCCTGGCCGAAGCCGACGCTGCCGACGGCGCGATCCTCGACGGTTTCCCGCGCACTCGGCCCCAGGCCGAGGCGCTCGACGCGATGCTCGCCAAGATGAACGGCCAGGTGAGCGCGGCCCTGTACATCGACGTTCCGCACGAGGTGCTGTTGCTCCGACTGTCAGGGCGTTGGATCTGCACGGCGTCGGCGGATCACGTCTATCAGGCGCTCGTCCGTCCGCCGCGCGTCGAGGGCGCGTGCGACATCGACGGTGCGCCGCTGTACCAGCGCGATGACGACAAGCCGGCAACAATCGAGGCGCGGCTCGAGCAGCAGCTGCCGCCCATGTACGAGGTCGTGGACTACTACACAGATCACGGCGTGCTCAGCACGGTCAATGGCGAGGGCACCGTGGACGAAGTGACTGACGCGCTTCTGCGCGCGATCGCCCAGCCGGCGCGCCAGAGCTAGACGGCATGGCTCCTGACCGCCGCGTGACGCTCAAGAGCGGCGCCCAAATCGAGAAGATGGCCGCCGCCGGCCAACTCGTCGCTCGTGTCCTCGACCGTATGGCGGCCGAGGTGCGGCCGGGCATTACCACGCTGGCCCTCGACACGATCGCCGAGGAGATGATTCGCGCCGAGGGCGCCGTCCCGTCCTTCATCGGCGTCCCTGGCCGCGTTGTGCCATATCGACACACGCTGTGCATTTCGATCGATGAAGAGATCGTTCACGGCGTCCCCGGCCAGCGCAAGATCCGCGACGGCCAGATCGTGTCGATCGACGCCGGCGCGATCGTTGACGGGTGGCACGGCGATGCGGCGCGTACGTTCATCGTCGGTGAGGTGCCGGATGACGCCCGCAAGCTGGTCGAGACGACACAGCGCGCCATGTATGCCGGCATCGCCGCGGCTCAGCCCGGTGCGTTCCTGGCTGACATCTCGGGCGCCATCGAGGACATCGGCCACGATGCCGGCTACGGCATCATCCGTGCCTTCGTGGGCCATGGCATCGGCACTGAGATGCACGAGGAGCCGCAGGTCACCAACTACCGCACCGGCTCCCGCGGCCGGCGCATCGAGCCCGGCCTGTGCCTGGCGATCGAGCCGATGTTCACGCTGGGCAGCCACGAGGTGCGCATCCGCGACGACGGTTGGACGGTCGTCACCGCCCAGGGCGTGCTGGCCGCGCACTGGGAGAACACGATCGCCGTTACCGCTGACGGTCCGCGCATCCTGACCGCGTCGGTGGCCGCAGTTGAGGCGTTGCCGTCAAGGTGAGGTCTCTGGTACACTCTTCGTTCGTGCGCCGGGCTCTGCCTGGCGCGTCACCGCGTTCGGTGGCCGGGTCACCCCGGGCCCCAGAAGCGGACCCTATCCACCGTCAGTTTCAATCAAAGGAGCCTGCCGCCGCCTGTGGCCAAGAAGGACGCAATCGAAGTAGAGGGCACG
>JBDTVN010000106.1:0-5097 GCA_040007155.1 Chloroflexota bacterium | reverse complement strand
CTGGCGTCCCGACAGGTCGGAGGTGTCAACGATCACGTCGGCCTCGGCGCGGACCCCGGCCAGCAGCTTGCGCTCGCGCGCGATCGCCGCCGCGACGCCGCGCTCCTGGGTGTCGAGCGGATGGCGGTGACGCGTCTCGGAGAAGCGCCGGATCAAGACGTCGTCGCGCGCCTCCAGGAAGAAGACCTGCGGCGTGATGCCGCGCGTCTCAAGGGCGCTAAGGGCCTGGTGGAACGCGTCGGCCACGTCTGTTGCGCGCGCATCCACGACGAGCGCGACACGCTCGTAACGATCGGGCTCGCGCGCGACCAGCTCGGCCAGGTTCAGCAGCAACTCCGCCGGAATGTTGTCGACGACGCGGTAGCCCAGGTCCTCGAGCAGCTTGCTGGCCGCGGTCTTGCCCGCGCCGGAAAGCCCGGTGATGATTGCGACGTGAGGGTGCGTCGGCGCCGGCGCGCCGCTGACCTTCGGTTCCTCGGTCACGATTTCGCCCGCACCTTCTCGCCGCGAGCCATCAGCCGAATTGTCACCTCATAGAGGACGTACATGACGGCACCCATGACCGTCGGGCTGTAGGGATCGCCACCGGGGGTCACCACGACTGCAAAGACGAAGATACCCAGGAAGACGTAGCGCCGGTTCTTGCGCAGCTTCTCGGCGCTGATGATGCCGACCCTGCTGAGCAGTACCAGCACGATCGGAAACTCCATCACCAGCCCGAATGCCAAGAACAGGTTCGTCACGAATCCGAAGTAGGCGTCGGCGGTGATCAACGGCTCGATTACCCCGGGGATCGCGAAGCCGAGCATGAAGCCCACGGCGAAGGGCAGGATGAACCACGCGACGGCGATGCCCATCGCGAGGAAGACCAGCGCCAGCGGAACCCACGGCAGCGCCAGAAGGCGCTCACTGGGCCGGAGGCCGGGCGAGACGAACGCCCAGACCTGGTACAGGAGCACCGGCGATGCAAGGGCGATGCCCATCATCAGCGCGAGCTTCAGCTCGAGGAAGAAGGCGCTCGAGGGGGCGGTGAAATAGAGCGGCTGGGTAATCGGTGTCTTTAGGAAGCGGATCGCATCTGGCGCGAAAAAGAAGCCGATTATCGAGCCGATCACAACGGCGGCGATGCCGATGAAGAGACGCCGCCTCAGCTCCGACAGGTGCTCGACGACGGTCATCACCTTCCCGTCGGAGTTGTCGACCCGCTGTTCGGCCATGGTTGTCTCAGTCATTGGCGCGGACTGGCTGCCGCGACTATCTGACGCGAGTCAGGGAGCCGGCGTGTCCTCGGGCGCGTCCGCGGCGTTGTCTGCCGTGGGCCCGACCGGGCGCGCAGCGGCCGCCTTTGGCGGATCGACGCTCAGCGAATTCTCGACGTCAGTCGATGCCTTGCGGAACTCGCGAATGGTCCGGCCAAGGGCGCTACCGACCTCGGGCAGCTTGCCCGGACCGAGCACCAGCAGGGCGAGGACCAACACCAGCAGAAGTTCGAACGGACCAATGTTGAACGGCACGTCAAAATCCTAGCACTGAAGCGTCGCCGCCCAATGCTCGGCTGCCGCGGCGAGGCCAGCTTGTGGGTCGGCTGCGTCAAAAGCCGCTGAAGCGATCCCGCGCGACACATTGACGAGCAGCGCGCCGCCTCGTGCCGTGGCCCCCTTGCCTGACGTCGCGGGACCGGCGGCCAGCACCGCTTCGGTGTCGCCACCCTGCGCGCCCAGACCGGGCACCAGGAACGGCAGGCTTGGGGCAGCGGCCCTGATCTGGGCGATCTCGGCCGGTGCTGTGGCACCGACCACCAGTCCCACCTGCGCACCATCTGCCGACCAGCCGGCGACGCGCCTGGCGACTGCGATGAAGAGTGGCTGACCGGCGGCGTCGAGGCCCTGAAACTCGGCCGCCCCAGCGTTCGACGTCCGACACAGGATGTACGCGAAGCGATCGGTGTGCGCCAGGAACGGCTCGAGCGCGTCGCGGCCCAGGTACGGGCTGAGCGTCACCGCATCGGCGCCCAGTGCTTCGAAGATCGCGACAGCCTGACGCGCCGCCGTGCTGCTGATGTCAGCGCGCTTCGCGTCTGCGATGAACGGCACGTCTGCGGGGACGCGGGCGCGCAGCCGTTCAAGGGCCGCGATCCCGGGTGAGCCAAACGCCTCGTAGAAGGCGAGATTGAACTTGACCGCGGCCGCGTGCGGCAGCGCCGCGTCAAGGATGAGCGCAGCGAAGCGCTCGACGCCATGGACGTCGCGCGTGAATCCCTTGGGGAGCGCCTCAGGGTCCGGATCGACCCCCAGGCAGAGCGACGTGCCAACGGCAGAAATACGGTCGCCCAACCGATCCAGGTAGGTGCCCTGGCCGGTCAACGCCGCCGGCTCAGCGAGGTCGGGCGACGCTGATCTCACGTTGGCGCCGTGCTTCGCTCCACTCCTGCCAGGTAACGAGCAGCATGCTCGCGTTGAAGATTGACGAGTACGTGCCCGAGATGATGCCGATAACCATCGCGAAGACGAAGGATCGGATCGAGTCGGCGCCAAAGAGCAGCAGCGCGGTCAAGACCATGATCGTCGTCAACGACGTGTTGAGTGACCGGCCGACGGTCTGCAGCAGGCTGTGATTGACGATCGCACTGAATGGCTCGCCGGCGTGGCGAATGCGGTTCTCGCGCACCCGGTCGAACACGACGATGGTGTCGTGCACCGAGAAGCCGATGACCGTCAGCATGCCGGTGACGAATAGGGCGTCAATCTCCAGATGGAAGAACGTGCCCAGCATCGCGAAGATGCCGACGACAACGATGATGTCGTGGACCAGCGCGACCAGGGCCGACACGCCCATGCGGAAGTCCTGGAAACGGAACGTCATCCAGGCCAGGATGCCGATCGAGCCGAAGACGAACAGCAGGATCGCCTGCTGGCTGAGCTCATTGCTGATGATCGGGCCGATCGAAGCCTCCTGGCGGACTTCGTCGATGGGGCCGAACTGGCCCTCGAGGGCGAAGCGCAGGTCAGCGAGGCGACCCTGGGTGGGCAAGCCGATGGGGTTCTCGCTAGGTTGTGGCGAGGGGCTTACCGCGGGTGAGGCGCCAGCCGAGGCCGACGGCGCCGGAGTAACGCTTGGTACGGGCGTTTGCGTGGCGCTGGCTGTCACCGACGCGGATGGCTGTGGACTCGAGTTCACCGGGAACTCGGCCAAGCCGATCTGGATCGTCCGGATGAGGACGTAGTCCTTGTTGTTCGAGCTGGTGATGGCAGCTGTGCCGGGCAGGTTCTGCGACGCCATGACTGACTGCACCTGCGGAGCAGTCGGGTTGCCATTCTCGAAATGCACCTCCCAGACGGTGCCGCCCGTGAAGTCGATCGAGAATTGCAGCCCCTCCTTGCCACCAGTAATCGGCGTCAGGAGGATGAAGATGAGTCCGGGGATGGTGATCAGCAGGCTGAACGCGTAGAACCAGCGCCGCTTGCCGATGATGTCAAACACGCGCTGACGCCTCGCGCGCGGCGCGGCCGCGGACCGGTGCGGTCGCGACTGTGAACTCGTCCTCGCCCACGCCGTAGTACCGCGCCTTGCGTGCCCACGGCTGATGAACCACGAAACGCAGCATCTGGCGGCTGAGCGTGACCGCTGTGAACATCGAGACGAGCACGCCGATGATCAGCACGAGCGCAAATCCGCGGATGGTTGACGAGCCGAAATAGAACAGGATCGAGGCGGTGATGATGCTCGACATGTTCGAGTCGAAGATCGAGTTCCAGGCGCGGTTGAAGCCGGCCTCGATCGCCGACACCAGCGTTTTGCCTGACCGCAGCTCTTCCTTCGTCCGCTCGAAGATGAGGATGTTGGCGTCAACCGCCATGCCTACCGAGAGCACGAAGGCCGCGACGCCGGCGAGAGTGAGCGTCACCGGCACGAGCCGGAAAATCGCGTAAACGACCAGCGAGTAGTAGATCAGGGCGACGCAGGCCACCAAGCCGGGGAGTCGGTAGTGAAGCAGCATGAAGACGAACACCAGGGCGATACCGATTGCCCCGGCGAGAAGGCTCTGCTGCAGGAAGTTCAGGCCCAGGGTTGCGCTGATCTTGCTGAACGAAACCTCTTCGACTGACAGCGGCAGGGCGCCGTACTTAAGGACGGTGACGAGACTGTTGACCTCGGACGAAGTCGTGAACGAGCCCGAAATTTGACCATGGCCGCCGAAGCTGCGCGCGTTGACTGTTGGCGCGGATACGACAGCGCCGTCCAGGACTATCGCGAATTGCTCATTGCTCGGGCTGTCGTTGCCGGCGAACGCGATTGCGGCGAACTTGTCGAAGAGTGCCGCGCCGGTCCCTTTGAGCGTGAAGTCGACCGCGCGCAGGTTGGTCGTGCCGGTGAAGCCGGAGCTCGCGGTGTCGATCTGATCGCCGCTGAAAAGAACGCATGGCGTCACGATGGTGTTGAGATCAGCCGGGCAACCCGGTAGTGACGTGCCCAGGATCGTGCCCTGGCCGATGCCCGTCTGGGACTTGGGGATCGGCACGAAGTCGAGCCGACCGGTCGAACCGATCAGCTGGCGCACATCCTGCTCGTTGCTGACACCAGGAATCTCGACCACGATGCGGTCGCTGCCCTGCGTCTGGACGACGGGCTCGGCGACACCGTACTGGTTGATGCGGTTCTCGATGATCGTGCGGATCGTGTCGAGATCGCCTGCGGTGACGGCGTGATCGGTGGTCGGAATCGCCCGGTATTCACCGCGCAGACCGCCCTGGAGATCGAGGCCCAGACGGGTATCGATGGGCGTTGGCGGATCGCTGAAGGGTCGGCTGATCGGCGCGAAATCGATCGCGAACGCGGCCAGGCCGACAACGATGATCAGAAGGGGAAGGAACCGTCGCATTCGGCCGGGATGTTAGCCGAGGATCAGGTCAGCCGTTGAGCGCGGCATGAATGGTCTCCGCCAGAGAGCGGCTGATACCCGGTACCGACGCGATTTCATCGACGCTCGCGGCGCGCATCTGCTTGGTCGAACCGAAGACTCTCAACAGGGCGCGCTTGCGCGTGGGACCGACTCCGGCGACGTCGTCCAACGCTGACTTGATCGACGACTTGGCACGC
>JBDTVN010000105.1:0-5129 GCA_040007155.1 Chloroflexota bacterium | reverse complement strand
TCTCGAAGTGCGGCACGAGCCAGATCGAGTCGGTGGCGTAGCGCGCGAAGCCGCCACCCAGCTGATCGTGGATGCCGCCGTTGGCCATTGCGTCCAGCGACCGCCGCGCCATCGCCAACGGCCGGGTGTCACCGCCCGCGCCGCCTGCGAC
This sequence comes from Chloroflexota bacterium, assembly GCA_040007155.1. Lineage (GTDB taxonomy): Bacteria > Chloroflexota > Limnocylindria > Limnocylindrales > CSP1-4 > JALYGJ01. Next base: position 4,978 of record JBDTVN010000105.1, on the reverse strand, counting down.
CGCCATGCGCATCAGGAACTCGATGGTCATCGGTTGGGGAAACTTGGGCGAGCCGCCCCAGCCACCGGTGCGGGCATCGAATCCGCGCTCAATGGCAGCGACGGCCTCATCGAGCACCGCGGGCTGCAGTTCCGCGTCCGTCGCGCCCGTCGCGCCCGTCGCGCCCGTCGCGTGCGTCGCGTGACGCCCTTCCTCGGCGATTGCCTGGGCCAGCGCCGTGCCCGATTTCTCGAGCTCGTCGCGTCGATCGCGCCACGCCGCGCTTATCCCTGCCAGAACCTGGCGGAACGAAGGCAGTCCGTGGCGCGGCGTGTCGGGGAAATACGTGCCGCCATAGAAAGGCCGTCCGTCGGGCGTCAGGAAAACACTCATCGGCCAACCGCCGCTGCCGGTCATCTGCTGGACCGCGTCCATGTAGATCGCATCCAGATCAGGTCGCTCCTCGCGGTCGACCTTGATAGCGACGAAGCCATCGTTGAGCTGCTGCGCCGTGTCGACGTTCTCGAACGACTCGCGCTCCATGACGTGGCACCAGTGACACGCGGCGTACCCGACCGACAGGAAGATCGGTTTGTCCTCGGCCTTTGCTCGGGCGAGGGCCTCATCACCCCACGCATACCAGTCGACAGGGTTGTGGGCATGCTGCAGCAGATAGGGGCTGGTTTCCCGCGCCAGGCGATTGGTGTGCTGCACGTCGTCACTCCCCATGGGCCGATCGTACAGGGGCGACGTGTCACGGAGGCCAGTGACACCACCGCTTGTGGAGGTAACATCTGGGCGTGGACATGAACACCGACTTCGTCGCCCAGCTCACGCGCCTGGGCCTGACGAGCTACGAAGCCAAGGCATATCTGACGCTCATTCGACGCGACTCATTCACCGCGGCGCAGGTCGCACGCCAGTCCGGCTTGCCGCGGCAGCGCATCTATGACGTCCTGGGGAGCCTCGTCCAAAAGGGCCTCGCCGTCGCCCGGCCGGGCAACGTGGTCAAGTACGCCGCGACGCCGCCGGACGTCGCCGTCAACCAGCTTGTCGCCACTCACCGCGAGGACCTCGAGCGCATCGAAACAGACGCCAAGCAGATGGTTGCCGACTTGGAGCCAGCCTTTGAAGAGGGCCAAGCTGAAACCGATCCGCTCGAGTACATCGAAGTGCTGCGCGACCGCCGCGCGATTAACGAGCGCTTCGCCGAGCTCCAAAACGCGGTCAAGCGCGAGATTCTCGTCTTCACCAAGCCGCCCTATGCGACGCCGCCCCAGGAGAACGTCGAGGGCCTCGAGGTGATTCAGTCTCACGACGCGCGCTCGGTCTACGAGTTCTCGATCTTCGATGATCCCAAGGTGGCGCGCGGCGTCCAACGCTTCGTCGAGGCGGGCGAGCAGGCGCGCTTCGTGCCCTCGCTGCCCCTGAAGCTCGTGATCATCGACGAGACCATCGTCATGTTCGGCATGGAGGATCCAGTCGCGGGTAGCTCCGACCTGACGATCGTGACGGTCGAGCATCAGTCACTGGCCAAAGTTCTGAAGACCGCTTTCAACGCGATCTGGGAGACCGGCCTGACCTTCGACCAGGCGCGCGAAGCAGCCGCGGCGCTGCAACAAAAGACCGCCTAGACAAGCGGCCGCGCTCAGCGCGGCTGGCTGTTACGCGATTGCAACCTGCCACTCCCGTCAGTGGTGCTTGCATCGCCGCGATTGGGTTACCACTATGCGTGGTGTCGCATGACCAATACATCCCGTCCTAACCGCCGCACCGCGCTGGTATTCGCCACCTTGATGGCGCTTGCCGCTGCGCTGGTGCCGTCCGCCGCACTCGCGGCCGGAGGCCAGCAGTCCTACGTCGTGGTCCTCAACGGCCAGTACGCCCTCGATGGGACCTACGCCCTGGGCGAGGGTTACGCGCTCGCCGGCCAGACCAGCAGCTACGCACTCGATGGCACCTACGCCCTAGGGCGCGACTACGCGCTGTACGCGCTCAACAAGACGTATGCGCTGCTCGACCAGTACGCGCTGACCAACAAATACGCGCTTACACACGACTATCGCGACTTCGGTCAGTACGCCCTCACCAGCGGCTACGCGCTTGACACGGGCTATGCCCTCGGGTCGGGCTATGCGCTGGCGGTGGCATCAGGCAGCTACGCCCTTGATGACTCGTATGCGCTCGCCGACGACGACGCCGGCTACGCGCTCGGCGACAACTACGCGCTGCTCGACGCATATGCCCTCGGTGACAACTACGCCTTGGCGCGTGATTACGCGCTCTCGATCGTCAGCATCGCGGGCGGTGTGGTGACAGCTGACATGACGCGCCAGATCGGCGTGATGCTGGTCACCTCCAAGAACGCGACTTTCGCCCAGACCTTGTCGGCTTATGCGCTAGTCAAGGAAGTCGGCCTCGACTTCACCGAAAAGCACTTCCCGAGCGAGGCGGAGGCCATTGCCAGCGGCCAACTTACTCAGGTTCCCAACGACAACGCCGCCGAGCCCGGCTACGACACGCTCGAGGATCAGCAGTGGGGCATGGCCATGATCCACGCCCGCGCCGCGCAGGCCAAGAACTCCGGCAAAGCCAAGGTCCGCGTTGGCGTGGTCGACTCGGGCATCGACGGCAGCCATGTCGACTTCCGCTCCAATCCTGCCGACCCCAGCACTTCTAATGTCGATTGCGCCCACGGCGCCGACTTCACCACGGACGGCCCCGGCGTCGGCAACCCCGAGGCCTGCGTGGACAACAACTTCCACGGCACGCACGTCGCTGGCATCATCGCCGCGCGGCGCAACGGCATCGGCGTCGTCGGTGTCGCGCCCAACGTGACGCTCGTGCCGATCAAGGTGTGCGACGCCAACGGCTCGTGCTACGTGAGCGACGTGGTGCAGGGCCTGACGTACGCCGGCGACATCAAGCTGAATGTCATCAACATGAGCTTCTTCGTCGATGACGACGCCTTCAACGAGTCGACCGAGTTCAAGTGCCAGACCGACGCGACGCAGCGCACGTATCTCGACTCAATCGAGCGCGCGCTGCACTACGCTCGTTCCCAGGGCGTGTCGCTGATCAGCGCAATGGGCAACTCCGATCAGAACCTTGCCAAACCGCCCGGTGGCAAGAAGTGCAAGACGGTCCCAGCGATGACCGACGGCGTGACCGGCACGGTTGCCCTGGGTCAGGCGAGCGACAAGGCCTCGTACTCCAGCTGGGGCAAGGGCTTCGCCGATGTGGCTGCCCCTGGTGGCAACGACCAGGTCGGTGCCGGCTGCGACAACGAGATCCTGTCAACCATCCCCGGTGGCTGGGGCTGCTTCCAGGGCACCTCGATGGCTTCGCCGCACACGGTCGGCGTGGCCGCGCTGATCATCAGCAAGTTCGGAACAAACAAGAACGGGGCTTGGTACATGAACCCCGACAAGGTCGCAAAGATCCTGCGCACAACCACGGTTGACATCGGCACGAAGGGCTACGACAAGTGCTACGGCTACGGCCGAATCGACGCCCTGCGGGCAGTTACCAACACCACCAGGTACCGCCGCGACACAACCGCGACGGGGTGCACGGACGACTAGTCGAATAACCAAAAAGCTGACCGCGTCGAATGCCCGTCAGCCTCCTCGGCGAACGGGGGGAGCGGTCAGACCAATGCCTACGCGGCCGGTGCGGACGGGTTCCGGTCGCGAGATCAAGCGGCCCCTGGGTTTAACGACCCGGGGGTCGCTTCGTTTCTCCCGATACGATCAGGCACGTGTCAATAGCAGCCGCGGTGGTTCTGGCGGCGGGCGCCGGCAGCAGATTTGGCGGACAGAAGCTGCTCGCCGAACTGGGTGGCACGCCGATCCTGCAGTACGTGCTGAACCTCTGTGCCGTTGCCGCGCTTAACCCGGTTGTAGTGGTGCTTGGTTCTGACGCGGACGCCCTCGTGACGCGCCTGTGGTGGCGCGACGAGGTGCGGCTGATCAATCCCAGTCCGGAGGATGGCATCTCGAGCTCCGTGCGGATGGGCCTGGCGGCTCTCAGCGTGTCGGACGCGGATCGGGCGCTCGTGCTGTTGGGCGATCAACCACGGCTCACCGCCGCCCAAATCGGCGCGATTTTGGTCGTGCCACCAGACGCCGCGCGGCCTATCGTCGTGCCGCGTTTTCAAGGCCAACCGGGCAACCCGGTTCTGCTTGAGCGCGCGGCATGGCTGCTGGCCGACGAGCTGCGCGGCGACACCGGCATGGTCCAGATGTTCAAGTCGCGCGCGGAGCTCGTGCGCTACGTCGATTTGCCGGGCGTCAATCCAGATATCGACACGGCCACGGATCTGGCAGCGCTGGACTCAGCGCCGCAGCGTTAGCCCTATGTGGCCGTAGGGCGGCCGCGGATCGGTGTAGACCCTGACCTTCTCGTCGGTCGCGGCCGTCTCCGATAGATCCCACAGCCGGTTCTTCGCCTCGAAAGAGATCTCGGACAGCTGCGGCCAGCGATCGAGCATTGCCTCGCCGATTTCGTGGATCAGGTGCTGGATCGACAGGCTGACGAAGCGATGGAAGACGGCACCGACCATGTCGGCCACCTGCTCTCCGGCAAGGTACCTGGCGTGATCGGGTGCCAGAGCTGTGGCCGGGGAGTCGTACTTCCAGCCCACGTCGAGGTGGATGTACAGCGGCCGGTCCTTGCGCTCGGGCAGGGTCGTGTATGAGTCCCGCGCGAAGTCGGCAAAGGCGGAACCTGTGACCTTCATCATCTGCAGGCCTATGCGCCCACACGATAGGTCGGTGACCTCGATCGCATCGCCATTGCGGTCGAGATCAAGCGACGCCGTCGAGCGGTCGCCGTGCTGCCGCTCGAACAGCACCTCGCTCTCGGCGAACCCGCCATCGCCGTCAGGCACGAGCGCCGGCTCGAATGGGATCTCCGTGCCGCTGATGCGCAGGCGCTCCATGTGCGGGTAGGTCTCGAGAAAGCGCCGGCCGACGAACTCGAGCCACTCCTCGAGGGT
>JBDTVN010000104.1:0-5166 GCA_040007155.1 Chloroflexota bacterium | reverse complement strand
GTCTCGAACTCGTACTCGCGGAAACGGAGCTCCATCACGCGACCGGTGAAGTCCTGGATGGGGCTGATCTCGTCGAGCAGCTCGCGCAGCCCGTTCTCGATGAACCATTTGAACGAGTCGAGCTGCAGCTCGATCAGGTTCGGGATGGGCAGGACTTCAGGAATGCGGGCATAGGGCTTGCGCTCAGTCGAGGCAAGAAGGCTACGCCGGCCGGGGTCGGTGACAGACAGCATTAGGCGCTCCTAGCGAGGCAGTACTTGGCTCCGGGCAGGGACGAACAAAGGCGGACACGGACATCCGCCGGGGAAGATCCAGAGAGAAATGGGACCGCGCTCAACGACCGCACATAGTATCGACCCGGGCGCATTGTGTCAACGAGCCCCTAGACGCGGCACGGTGACGATCCGAGCAACCGCAGCCGGCTAATCCGGACTCGCCGACCCGCGTAGACTGCGCGACCAATGGCACGTCCGTTGCCGCTGGTCCATCACCCATTCATTCGTCGGCTCGCGTGGTATGGCCGGCGCATCCGCCAGCAACTGAACCCCGCGATCGTCATCCGGGTCCTGCTTGCGCTGCTGGTGATCGTGGCCGTGGCGGCGCTGCTGGACACGCTGTTGAATCCCGCCATCAGCCTCGATTCGTTCGCGTCGTCGTTCTACTGGGCGCTCACCTCGCTACTCGGCAACGGCGACCCGGGCCATGCCACGACGGGGCTCGGCGGACTCATCTATGTCGTGCTGATCGTGACCGGCGTAATGATGCTCGGGCTAGTGACCGGCGCGATCATCGCGGTCATCATTGATTTCCTCTTGAAGGAGGGCCAGGGTTTGGGCGCGTCGGGCTTCCGCAACCACATCGTGATCTGCGGCTGGAACGCCACCGCACGCGAAGCAATCGAGGAGCTGCGCAGCGATGACTACAAGCGCCGCCTCGTGCTCATCGATGACTCGGACCGCAACCCGGCTGAGGGCAAGGTGTACTTCGTGAAGGGCGATCCAACCAACACGGCCGACCTCGAGCGGGCCGACATTGCCGACGCCGAAGCAGCCCTGGTATTCCCCGCATCACCGGCTAACGACGCGGACATGCGCTCGATCCTGACGGTCATGGCGATAGAGAGCGTCGCGCCGCACGTGCGCACCGTGGCTGAGGTCAACAACCCGAAGATGGTCGAGCATTTCATACAGGCCCACGCGGACGAGGTGTTGGTCACGCCGCGCCTCGCGTCGCACCTCCTGGCGCGCACCGCGCTCTATCCGGGCCTGTCCGACCTCGTGACCGATATGGTCTCAGGCGGCGAGGGTTCGGAGCTGTACCGCGTGTTCTTGCCCGACGAGTACGCCGGGATGCGCGTCGACGACGCCGGCCGCCAACTGCGTGACGACCATCGGGCGACGTTGCTTGCGCTCGTCCACGACGGCAAGAGCGTCATGAATCCTGAGCCCGACTTCGTCATTAGCGAAGGCGATCAGGCGTTGATCGTGGCCAACACGTTGGGCAAGCTTAAGCCGGTCCGCGCCGAGAACGTCAAGATGTGATCAGGGCCGGCCGGCGCGGCCGTAAACCTGTGGAATCGAAAGGCCCGCCGTTGCCGGCGGGCCTTCGCGTTTCGCGTCGAGCGAAAGGTCGACTACTTGATCTCGACCTTGGCGCCCTGCTCCTCGAGAGCAGCCTTGATCTTGTCGGCCTCGTCCTTGGCGATGCCTTCCTTGACCGGCTTGGGAGCCGCGTCAACGAGGTCCTTGGCCTCCTTCAGACCCAGGCCGGTCAGCTCGCGCACGACCTTGATGACCGGGATCTTGTTGGGGCCGACTTCGGTCAGCACTGCGCTGAACTCGCTCTGCTCCTCGGCGGCGGCAGCGGCGCCACCACCAGCGGGCGCGCCGGCGGTCGGCGCAGCAGCGACGGCAGCAGGAGCCGCGGCGGTCACGCCGTAGCGCTCTTCGAATTTCTTGATGAACTCGGACAACTCGAGCATCGTCATGCCGTCGATTGCCTCGAGCAGGTCGTCCTGTGAAACCTTGGTCGCCATTGTGTTCGTGTCTCCTTGGTTGTTAATCGGTTAGTCGGTAGTCGGTGACTTAGGCCGCTTCCGCCTTGGCCTTCGCGTCGGCCACCTGGGCCAGCGCGTAGCCGAGATTGCGCAGCGGCGCGGCGAAGAGCGACGCCATGTGCGCCAGCGGCGCGACCATGCCGCCGGCCAACTGGCCGAGCAGCACTTCGCGCGGTGGCAGCGTCGCCAGCCGCGTGACACTGTCCGCGTCGACCCTGCGGCCGCCGAGAACTGCGCCACGAACGGCGACCGTGCGATACGGCCGGATGGCATCAAGGAACGACTTCGCGAGCGCGACCTCATCCCCACTGCCCATGGCCAAGGCCGATGGACCGCTGAGCAACTCCGCCAATTCGGTGTTGCCCGCTTCCTGTGCGGCGATCTTGGCCAGGCGGTTCTTGACCACCCGGTACTTGATGCCGTGGCCCCGCAGACTGCGGCGCACGGCACTTATGTCGGCAACGGTCAGGCCGCGGTAGTCGGCCACGATGGTCGCCTTGGCCGCTGAAAGTTCTTCCTTCAGCGCGGCGACAGTGGCTTTCTTGGCCTCCGTCGGCATACGCACTCCTTTCCCTGGTCGGACGTCCGGCGCGCCGGCGCGACGACCCTCGCTTGGTTCCGCGCGAGGGTGTCATGGCGCTGCGACTGCAACGTCACCAGGGCATCGGCCCTGATTACTCCCTGCCTCGGTGAGCCCGTTGGCCTCACGGCCTTCGAATTAAGTCCCTTGCGGGACGCTGCACTGTCTGCGGCGGAACGATCTTCGATTGATCCCGAAATTGGCCGACCGACCTGGCCGGCCCGGGCCTGCTAGGCGGTGGCGCTGGCGAGAACCGCCGGCACATCGACCCGAATGCCCGGGCCCATGGTGGCTGCCACTGTCAAGCTCTTGAAGTAGTGACCCTTCGCGGCACTGGGCTTGGCGCGGTTGACCGCGTCGACCAGGGCGGCCAGGTTCTCACCCAGCTGTTGCGGGGCGAAATTGGTCTTGCCGAAGGCGGTGTGGATGATACCGGCCTTGTCGACCTTGAACTCGACGCGGCCACCCTTGACCTCGCCCAACGCTCGCTCAAGGTCGAAGGTGATTGTGCCCGACTTTGGGTTGGGCATGAGACCGCGGCGGCCGAGGATGCGCCCCAGGCGGCCGACGATGCCCATCATGTCAGGCGTCGCAAGGGTGATGTCGAAGTCAAGGAAACCGGCCTCGATCTTCTTCGCGAGGTCCTCGCCGCCGACCTCATCGGCGCCGGCGCGGAGCGCTTCCTGCGCTTTCTCGCCCTGGGCGAACACGATGGCGCGAACCTTCTTGCCTGTGCCGTGCGGCAGGACAACCGTGCCGCGGACCATCTGGTCGGCGTGGCGCGGATCGATGCCGAGACGAATGTGCGCCTCAGCCGAAGCGTCGAAGCTCGTGAAAGCGGTTTTGGTCAGCAGATCCATGGCTGTCTCGAGGTCGTACGCCTTGCCTTCCTCGACGAGCGCCTTTGCCTGCGTGTACTTCTTGCCGTGAGCCATGTCCGATCTCTCCTTCTGGCGGCTCCGATCAAGGAGCCTCCCCTCTATGCGGCGGGGTGTGCCGTCCTTTTCCGAAAGGCTGGTTAGCCGACGACCTCGATGCCCATCGAGCGCGCGGTGCCCTCAATGATCTTGGCGGCACCCTCGAGGTCGATGGCGTTGAGGTCGGCCATCTTGACCTCAGCGATATCACGGACCTGCTTCTTCGTGACCTTGCCAACCGCCTCGCGGCCGGTGGTCGCAGCACCCTTATCGATGCCGGCGGCCTTGCGCAGCATGTCCGCGGCGGGCGGCGTCTTGAGAATGAAGCTGAAACTGCGGTCCTCGTAAACCGTGATCTGAGCCGGGATGATCTGGCCCGACTGGGCGGCCGTCTTCTCGTTGTAGCTCTTGCAGAACTCGACGATGTTGATGCCGTGGGGGCCCAGCGCGGTGCCGACAGGCGGCGCAGGCGTGGCCTTGCCAGCCGGCAGCTGGAGCGTAAGTATTGTGCGGATCTTCTTTGCCATCGGGGTTTAAAGCTTCTCCACTTGAAGGAAGTCAAGCTCGACTGGAGTCTCGCGGCCGAAGATCGAAACGAGAACCTTGAGCTTGTTGCGCTCGGGGTTGACCTCGTCGACGGTGCCGATGAACTCGGCGAACGGGCCGTCGGTGACGCGCACGCTCTGACCCTTCTGGAAGGCCACTCGGTACTTGGGCGCCTCAACACCCATCTGGCGCAGGATCTGCTTGACCTCGTGCTCTTCGAGCGGCACAGGCTCGTTGCGTGAGCCGGGGATGTTGCCGCCGCCGACGAAGCTGGTCACGCCGGGTGTATTGCGCACCACGAACCACGAGTCGGGGTCGAGGATCATCTCGACCAACACGTAGCCGGGATAAACCTTCTTCTGGACCGTCACGCGCTGGCCGGATCGGATCTCGATCTCGTCCTCTTCGGGCACGAGAACCTGGAAGATCTTGTCTTCCATGCCCATCGACTCGATGCGGTGCTCGAGGTTGGTCTTGACCTTCTTCTCGTAGCCCGAGTACGTGTGAATGACGTACCAGCGCTTGTCCGGCGCCTTGACCGCCGTCATCTCGATGTCTGTCATCTAGATCGTCGCGATCCTTCCGATGAGCCACTCGAAGGCAACGTCGAACAGCGCGATGTAGGCACCGACAGCCGCGCTGATAACGAAGACCAGCAGGGTCAGGTTGCGCACCTGATCGAACGTCGGCCAGGTCACTTTCTTCAGTTCGGACCAGCTCTCTTCGATAAAGCGCCGGATGCGGTTCACGAGTTCGACTTACCTCAGGAAAAACTGACAGATGTGGCAGATGTGGCAGAGGCGACAGGACTCGAACCTGCAACCACCGGTTTTGGAGACCGGTGCTCTACCAATTGAGCTACGCCTCTACGCGCTGCAAAGACTACGGGAGTGCTTATTTTGCCTCACGGTGCAGTGTGTGCTTGTGGCACCGCGGGCAGTACTTGCGAAGCTCGATCCGGTTGGGATCGTTCTTCTTGTTCTTGGTGGTGCTGTAGGTCCGCTCCTTGCACTCGGTGCATGAGAGCTGAATAACCGGCCGATTCTCGGCAGCTCTTGCCATGTTTT